>CAZHPL010000272.1:0-4038 GCA_964534495.1 uncultured Lishizhenia sp. | reverse complement strand
ACACAAATTTAAGCTCCGTTGGTCCATCCAAACAGTTTGGCCAAGGCCAGTATAAAATGTTCGCGACCTGAACGCACATTGCCTGCTGAATAAGTAGGGCGCACGGTTAACAATATCTTGCCTGGCTTCATGAACACACCTTTACACCATACATGGTTTCAAACTTATCAGCATCTGCTCGGTCATTGACCATGGGCTCACCGCGTATGTTGAGACTGGTGTTTAACAGCATAGGGCAACCTGTTTGAGCATACCAGGCTTCTAACAGTTGGCGGATTCCTGATCCGTCTGCTGGTACAGTCTGTACACGACTACTGCCATCGCGATGAATGATAGCAGGAAATAAGTCAGGACGCCGGCAACGAGCGACTGACTGCATATACCTACTGTTACTGAAACCACTAGGCATATCAAAGTATTGATCACACAACTCCTCCAAAATGACAGGAGCAAAGGGTCTAAATTTTTGTCGGCGTTTGATTGCATTGACTTGATCCTTGATTTTTTCACCACGAGGGTCAGCCAGCAGCGATCTATTGCCCAGTGCTCTGGGACCAAATTCAGCACGACCTGAAGCTACCCCTACAATTTTTTCTGTCAATAATTCATTCATCAAATCCTGCACTGGATATGCACCCGGTATGTCATGCCCAAGATAAGCCGTTTGCCAGTTCAATCTTCTACCATGTGCCAAAGCTGCGGCACCAAGGCTGCTTCCAGCATCTCCAGGATTGGGCATAATCCATATGCGGTCAAAATAGCGTCCAAGATTTCTATTGGCCAAACAATTCAGAGCGACACCGCCTTGATATACAAGATTTTCGCTCCATTCAAAATTCCTAGCTCGGATCATGACATTGTTGATCAACTTTTCAGTCACAGCCTGGGCTGTGGCAGCAATGTCTTCGTGGCTGAGTCCTGACATCCAGTCTGGTGATAGGCCGGCATGCAAGTTATTTTTAAATCGTATTTGCCAAGCATCGTCCAACACTAAATTTTCCATGCAATCTTGATAGCGATTACTACCCCAGGCGGCCATGCCCATGGTGATATATTCTTCGTCTAAAGGGTGCAAGCCCACACGTTGAGTCACTGCACTGTAAAAAAGTCCGATGGAATGTGGATAACGTTGACTCCACAGTTTTTTGTATTTGGCGCGACCGCTGCGGTCATATTCGGCTGCCCAGATTGACGCTGTGTCCCATTCTCCCACTGCGTCAATCACAACCACCGTGGCATGGTCAAATGACGAAGTTTGAAAGCCAGCAGCGGCATGTGACCGATGATGATTGAAACTGAATGTTCGTTCAAAGTCAATTTGGCGGCCTAACTGATGATTCAACACTTGCCGAACACTCAGCTTGTTCCATTCCAGGCCCTGTCCAGCGTAGCACTGTCTCAACTGCTTGAGCCATGGACGTTCATAATACGCTACCACATCAGGACCATATTCTAGCACTTCGTCCAACAGCCCTTGGCAAATGTTGGCATCATTTTTCTTTTTTGAATAGCGTTCTGAATGTGCAGCAAATAAAATATCACCTTGAGGTGAAATCACGCTCACAGCAGCATCGTGAAAGCCAGCCGAAACACCTAAAATATTCATTTATAGATAAAAGGATCTCTTTTTCGCAGCTCTTTGAGTTTTTTACGATAGCGATATTCCAGTGTGATTCTGTCCCATATTTTTCTAAGCCATTTCATTGCAGCACCTCTATTTGTTTTTGTTGATAGTCTGGATCACTCCACCTATACTCATATGTAGCTTCAGCACCCGAAGTGCTGATTTTATACACATCCAGCCGAGTGGATAGCCGGCTCCAGATTTCTCGATAGTCTTGGGTACCAAACGACCGGCCCAAATCAACCTGTCCAACCTTGGGATGACCAATGGTGAGCGATTTGTCATCAGGGTCAAATCCGTTCCTGGCAAGCCATTCGCGAAATTCTGCAAGCTGGTGCTGTTGCCAGCGATAAGCTCCAGGGTCACGGGCCCATTCAATATCAAAGTCACCAGCGGCTTCAGTTTGGGCACGAAGACCTGTTGTGACCAGTTCCGTGACTCTGCTGTCTCGACCTTCATCTTGAAACACCTCCCAATGATGTTTGCCCACTGCTTTGTTGACTCCCACATACACACCACCCATGCTGCGATTTATGGTTTCAATCCCAAATAGTTCATAGTCTTCGTTTTCAAGTTGAAAACGCGGAGCCTGTAGCCAACACATCAATTGACTGGGACGCTTCCATTCAGGGGCCTGCTGATCTTTGCGCAGACTCAACACCAGGCTTTCTAGTTCATGACACAGTAAATTCAGCTGTCTGATATGCCATCTTGTGTTGGCATCGGCTCGTTGATAAAATTTGCTGATATTGCCACTCCAGCCCTGTAGATCTTCAAAGTATCGATGCAGTTGATTCATTTTGCCATGATCAATATCAAGATCAGCAGCCACTACATTGGCCGGGGTGAACCAGTCTGCAATTTGGTAATTGATATTGCTGGCATTGATGGCTGCAATACTGTGATTGACTTGTTGGCAAAGGTAGGACAGACTTCTACGACTTTCAGTCCAGCCTAACCAGCAGTAATTTTTTTCTAGATGATAGTCATTGGCCAACAGATGATTAAGAGCAGCCAACCACTTGCGACTGAGACTGTTGTCCAATACATCTACATAAATGTCAAGTAATTGATCTGTGTCTGAGCGCAGGGAGATTTTAATTTCGTCAAGCTTCAATTTGATTCCACCATTGTAGCACCGCTGGTCTCTTGCTGAGTATTTCGGCCATTGTTATGTTTTGCGATCTAATTTGTTCCAACTTAATTATACGCTGCTTGCCTTTTGCAAGCCCTGCGCGATATGTGTCCGGCCATTGTTCTTCAAACGTTGGACGGTTTTTCAGCTGTGACAATATGTCATGCATGGCACCCGATGCATCTACCAGCAGTTCATCAATCCAGTCATGCAGCAACGGTCTGGGCAGGGCCAATGGGCTCATCACGATGTCAGGCGTGAATGAGAATATGACCTTGGCTAGTAGTTGTACCCCATACGTCTGTGATAGTCTTTGAATTGCATCCACTTCGAACATTCCAGGCAAAGTGAGGGTAAAATCAAGACGCATCTGTCTTGGGTTGGTTGCGATAGCGAGTCCTGCTTCAAAATTACGACAGAACTGTGCATAATCCAGTCCTGTCCTAATATATTCCCCAACCATGTGAGTTCCATCAAGGCTAGCACAGATTTGCCAATCCCGTATGTTGGCGAGAATATCGCGATATAGATCAACACCCCGATAATGAATTCTAGACAAGTTAGTATTGTATCTTGCATATAGTCTGGGTCCATCTCCTAGTTCAATGATTCTTTTCATGTAGAGCCAGTGCTGTTCGTACATCAAGGGTTCGCCGCCTACCCAGTAGATTTCTTCCACGCGGTGTGATTCCACGGCGGCAGCAAATTCGGCCTCAACCACACTGTCTTGAAATTGTGAGATACTGGAACGTATATCTGTTCGCATCCAATTGTTTTTTGGATTGTGCCAATCAACCATGTCATGAATCCTTTGCTCAGTTTCCCAAGACGAGGATAGCATGTCGCCACAGGTCCTACACTTAAAGTTACAGAGGTTTGAGAACCTATAATCCCAAGATACTGGATCCATGCTCGTATAACCAGTCGCTGCATCTGTCGATGCGTAAACTTGTGAGAGTTTGTGTCCAAACAAGTGAGTGAAGTAATCTCGGTAGACATTGGTATTGAGTAATTTATTGTTGCAAACTTCGCATTCAGGCAAGGTTTCGCCGGCCAACATGCGTCGGCGCACTGATCGCATGTGGTCGCCATTCCAATGCTGTTGTAGTGTTATGGGAATATAGTGCCCAGTGCCTGACTCAGTGTCAATGTATTGGCGAAAGTTTTGTGCAGGCTCACGTGAGGCACAGCACATACGTCTCTCGGTCTGCGGCGACAGATATGTGTGCGTCCAGGGAGCTAGGCACAAAGTATCAGGTTTCTGCATGGTGTAGCAATG
>CAZHPL010000271.1:315-4057 GCA_964534495.1 uncultured Lishizhenia sp. | reverse complement strand
TAAAGGTCGTTAAAAAATTATGGCTCGACATGGGATTTTTTCGTACTCACATAGGTTTAGAATCCATTCAACCTCGTGAAAACATGGCTTTGAGCATTGCTACAACTACTTATTATGAACCCTATTTTTTAAGTGGTGCTAAACTTACGTGGCAACATTCAGCTAAATTATCCATTCAAATCAATGCGTTTAACTCCTTCAATCAATTTGTTGAAACGAATAAAAACAAGGCTATAGGACTATCGGTTTCGTATAATCCATCTTCTAAATTGCGAGCTAGTTTTTCATCCATTTTCTGCAATGAAGCGCCCATTAACACTCCGAAACAATGGCGTTCTTATAACAACTTTTGCGTTATCTATAACACTCAAAAAATCATACTTGGATTGGAAGTCAATGCAGGTTATGAAACACGTGCCAAATTGACAAATCCTACAAAATCAGCATTTATGACTAGTTCATTGGTAGCTGCCAAATACAGAATTACACCTAAATGGGCTGTATATGGACGATGTGAGTTGTTTTACGACCCCAATGAAATACTTACTGGCCCAGTCTTCAATGCCAATCACACAATTGTAGGAGAAGACCTAATTGGATTGACGCACGGTTATGAGTACAAACCCATTCCCAATAGTTTTATTCGCATTGAAGGACGTTGGCTCAACAATTGGAGCAATGAACTTTTTTCTTTCAATGGAAATGCTTCCAAAAATAGATTAGAAGTCCTTTTCGGAATTGGATTATGGTTCTAAACTGATTTCTGTCTTTGTTGATTACTTCTCGGACGAAAATTTCTTTTTCTATCGTTCGGCTTTTTAGGTACAGACGGATTGGATTTTTGACCAGCACTTGTAGTTGCGGACGCTTTAAAAGGAACATCTGAAACAAACTCATGATTTTCGACAACAGGAACTTCCAATTGAATCAATTTTTGAATATCTTTCAAATACGCTCTTTCTTCTTCGTTACAGAATGAAATGGATTTTCCCGCTGCGCCTGCTCTTCCAGTACGTCCGATGCGATGCACATACGTTTCAGGTACATTGGGCAAATCAAAATTCACCATATATTCCAAATCATCGATATCGATTCCACGTGCTGCAATGTCCGTTGCGACCAACACTCTCAAATTACCATCTTTAAAGCCATTCAGCGCATTTTGACGAGCATTTTGCGATTTATTTCCATGAATGGCAGCTGACTTAATGTTTTGTTTTTGTAGGATGCGCACCAATTTGTCTGCTCCGTGTTTCGTTCTTGTAAAAACCAAAACCGTTTTCAATTTCGGATCTGCCAGCAATGAAAGGAGTAACTTGGGTTTATTCTCTTTCTCAACGAAATAAAGTTGTTGCTGAATGGTCTCGGCTGTAGAGGAAACAGGATTTACTTCCACATGTTCCGGATGTGTCAAAATACTATTCGCTAAGGACACTATTTCCTTCGGCATGGTAGCTGAGAAAAACAAGGTTTGGCGTTTAGCAGGAATCAGCTTTAAGATTTTCTTAACATCGTGTATAAAACCCATATCTAACATACGATCCGCTTCGTCGAGCACAAAAATCTCTAAGTGTTTCAACGAAATGATGCCTTGCTGACATAAATCCAATAAACGTCCGGGAGTAGCAACCAAAATATCAGGTCGAGCTTTGATTTGATTAACTTGACTTGCTTGACTTACGCCTCCAAAAACTACAACTGAACGCAAGGATAGGAATTGACCATAATCCTTGAAACTGTCTTGAATCTGAATCGCTAATTCACGCGTTGGCGTTACGATTAAAGCGCGAATATTTCGTTTTGGGTGAGTTTGTGGTGATGCATCCAAGCGTTGTAAAATCGGAATAGCGAAAGCCGCTGTTTTACCGGTTCCTGTTTGCGCGCAGCCCATTAAATCTTTTCCTTCTAGAATGAAAGGAATGGCGCGTTCTTGAATGGGAGTTGGGTTAGTGTAACCTTGTTTGGTGAGTGCCTCTAAAATGGGAGACACCAATTGTAATTCTGAAAATAGCATATAAAAATTAATCTCCGAACCTATCAAAAAAACAGCAGTTGAAAGAACGGAAAGTTTGCAAAGATAGGCAAAGGGATTGGATAAAGTACAATAAATGAATGAGCGAGTCGTTATGTCAGCTAATGAAGCAAATATCGAAAAATGGAATAGTTGTATTATCCGTGGTAATTCTTTTTTGGTCACTATTGTTTTCTCTCAGTTACAAAGTTGTTCCAATAAAATTCACGATTAAAGTGTATGAGCTTTCAAAGTTAGATACAATACTTGGGGATAAACTCATTGAATTTAATTCAAACAAAATCCGAAAAAACAATTTTGAAAGTTTGTTGAACTTGCAGATTGCCGAACTGAATAAAACGTCTAACATCTACACTGTAAAGCAATTAAACAAGCAATTCTATTTAATACAGCAAATAAAAAATTATGAGCTGGCTCGAAAATTCTCTTTGCTAGTAAAATCAGATGGAAAGAAAATAATCGACTTCAGGGTGTTTAATGATTTAATAATCCAAGATATAAAACGAGACGGTGATTATTGGATTGTAGTATTGTCAGACTATATGAACAGGAATCCGCATTGGAAAACTAAGTATCAATTTTGCGTGTTAAAACTAGATGACGCATTTAACGAAGTATGGATTTATTCAAAAGATTTGGATGAACCCATGAGTGTTTCTGATTTAACCTTACTCAAAGATGAATACACAATAAAAGTAAACATCGTAACAGGGTGTGAAATTTGCTTCGTTACGGCAAAACTACATCTGTCAAAAAAAGGTGAGTATCTAACAATTGAACCTATCAGTAATTCAAATTCTATTCCGTTAAGTAAAGAGGCGTTAGTTCAGAAATTTGATAACTCCTAAGAAATTTTAAAATTCAAACATACCAAAATGAAAAATCGTATGAGAAAATTCTCAATTTCTTATTTTTCCTTCACCAAGCCCATCGCAATTTTCATACGGATAACGCGTTTGATGGCCAAGTCGGCTTTTTTCTTGAATTGCTTGTCGCTTTTGTACAAATCCAAAATTTCTTTGTGTGCCGCTTTTGCATCAACTGGCATTAAAACGATGTCGCAACCTGCTTGAATGGCTTTGCTCGCACATTTTGGAACACTTACAACACCGCCCATATTCATTGCGTCTGTAACGATTAGTCCTTTGAATTTCAGGCTGTCACGTAAAAGTCCGCTAACGATTTTTTCTGAACAAGACGAAGGCAAACCATCGGTATTGTAGTGTGGGTTATTCATCACGCCAATGTGCGCCACCATGATGGACATCACTCCGTTTTTAATCAATTCAGGGTAATTTTTAATTTCCTTCAATTCACCGTCAATCATTTGTAGTGATTTGTGTGTATCACCCGAAACCAAACCATGACCTGGGAAGTGTTTAGCAGTAGCGATAATATTGTTTTTTTGAGTCGTTTGAATAAACGCATCCGACCATGGTATCAAGTGTTCTGCAACTGCCCCAAAGCCTCTGTAACCCACAGTAGCATTGTTCGAAACGTCCACAACAGGAGCGAAATTGTAATTGATTCCGATAGCTTTTAAATCATTTGAAATTGTTTGTGCAACTTCGTTTACTTCATCCAACGATTGAATTTCATTTGCTTTTTTAACCTGCGTTGAACCTGTGATTTTTCGATTTACCAAACTCGGTTCAGCATCCGCACTGTATAAGAAAGGTAAGTTGCCGAAAGTCTTGTTATTACCTTCAA
>CAZHPL010000271.1:0-281 GCA_964534495.1 uncultured Lishizhenia sp. | reverse complement strand
GATCTTTGATGTGTTGGTCAATTGTCGCTTTCGTTTGACCGTATTTACCAATGGCAGGCATGATTAACTGTGCAATTTTAGCCGTATCGTCCAACGAATTGAAAATACGATCCGTTTCTTTGTCCAGTTCTTTGTTTTCCTTCAAGAAATCGCCCATGGTGAACGTGATTTTAGTCGTCGGTTGAACGATTTTTGGTTCACTTTTAGGATTATTTTGCTGCGCACAACTTTGAAGTAATAGCCCTGAAAACAAGATGGCTGCTCCGATATTTAGGTTGAAT
>CAZHPL010000270.1:3127-4057 GCA_964534495.1 uncultured Lishizhenia sp. | reverse complement strand
TCCGAAATTAGTATAATAGCATTATCGTAACTTACCCAGGAGTCTAATATGGCTACCAAGAAGCAAAAAGAGCAGCAACAGATTATCGATACTCTTAAATTTACGCCGCGCACATATACACTAACTATCAGCGGATACGGTGGCGAAACTTATGCTGGCGTTGTTGATCGTAAAATTTACGATTTCTTTAAAGAAAAGAATATCGATATTTGTCAATATGCTTGGTCCTGGGACGAGGATATGTGGAAGGATGTCCCTGATGCTATGCAACCGTTTACTCCCGGCAGCCCATATGACTGTGATAATATCTTTCATACATCAGGTGCAGAATTAAGCAATCTGAACTATATCACTGTGTCAGACGAAACCGGGGCCACGCATTGGGAAACACCTGCCGGCTATACTGATCTAGAAGATGCTGGCGTAGATGTTGAATGTAGTAGCTGCAACGAAATCGCTGCGCAAGACGAAGGTACTGTAGTGTTCTGGGGAGGCGCAGGCGAGAAGGGTTGTTTCTTTGAAGGCGAGATTGAACTACGTGCGCCATTTGACCCTAAGAAACTAACTATCTATTACGAAGATTGCGACGACTGGTGCATTATTAGTAGCGTAGAGTACGACGGCGAAGAAATTGACGGTAGCAACGGTTACAGCACTACAGGTAAGTGGAGCGATGCCAAATGGGTTATCGTCGGCGACGAAGAAGTCTACGAGGGCGAAGAACGCGAAGAAGGCGAAGAATACGGGTCAGAAGAATCAGAAGAAGATGAAGGCTTGACTTCTTTCCAAACACTTGCTAATACAATTGCAGAGGCCCGCGAAGAGAATTGGAATGGTGTCGACGTTAAGCCAACCTATAAGGGCGAATACGAGTGTAAATTTGTTAAAGGTGTTTGGCCAAGGGGGGATGTCCGCAATGCAGAATGGAGA
>CAZHPL010000270.1:0-3117 GCA_964534495.1 uncultured Lishizhenia sp. | reverse complement strand
GTGGAAAGAAGATGGGAAGAAAGCGCCAGAGATGATTGGCTGGCGAGAAGTTGGGGAAGAGTAATGGAAATACTACTTGCTATAATTGCGTATGCTGCGGTAATTGCATCAATTGTAATTTTCTGTCGTGGAGTAAATGGCGACTGTAATCAGGACTGTAACCAAGGGCGCAAATGCGATTGTGATGATGGAAGTAATTAAAAATACCTTAATCCTAGTAGGTTGCTGGGTCGCTATTATGTTGCTTGCTGCTGCCGTTGGCAAGTTTGCCGGACTATTTTGTCGGTACAAGGATAAAAAATGACACTATTTGAATTTCAAATACTATTTGGTTTGTACACATTAATAATTTTCTTCCTAGGGTTTATGGGCGGTGTATTCTTTGAAAGGAACATTAAATGAGAAACCCCTTTGATCCATTTGGAGTATTCAGTGAATGGAAAGGACAAGAGCCCGAAACCGAGGAACTTAGTTATATCGACGAAATTGCAAACGAAGTCTACGATTTGCACACTGACACAATGTTTAACGTTATTTCCGAAGGTGTTCACGCCGGGGTATTTGCCGAGCGGGAACGTGTGCTGCACATTCTTCGTACTGAGTTAAAGTCGCTCGAGGATCTCGGGCGTGTAATTAAGTTAGTTGAAAGCAAATAATGTTTTTTGACGAACTTGTATTTTTGTTTTTGTTTTTCTCTATTGGTTTGCTAGTGGGATACAATCTACGCAATGCTCGTGCAGAAGAAAAAGAACAACTAACTTACGAGAAAGTCGATAAACAGGTTAGAGACGATTTGCAAAAACAAAAAAATCTTAATAAGAGCTTGCTCGACGATGTTAAATTTTTAAGAGAAAAACTAAACAGATTGAAATCATGAGTAAAACAATTATTGTAACCGGGGGCTGCGGGTATATCGGCAGCCATATCGCACGAGCATTTAAGTATGCCAACGCAGACAATCGTGTATTTGTTATTGACCGTGTAAAGCGGGAGCATACACTTAAAGGATTAGATGGGTGGTTTATTGACGACTTTGCAGATGACAGCAGTATTGCTACTATTGTTGATCTAAATCCCGACATTATCGTGCATTGTGGGGGGACAAGTCTAGTAGGCCCTAGCATGCGCGACCCCGGAGAATACTACGACAACAATGTTGCTAAGACTATTAAGTTATTAAATGTTCTTAAAGACTTAGAAAAGAAGCCGCTGGTACTGTTTAGTTCTAGTGCCGCAGTCTATGGCGAACCCGAATACATCCCAGTAGACGAAGCTACTCCGCGGAAGCCAATTAGCCCGTACGGCAGATCTAAAGACATGATAGAACATATTCTGCAGGATTTCTGGCATGCATACAATCTACCTAGCGTGTGTTTTAGATTCTTTAATGCTGCCGGTGCCGAGCCACATACGTCGGACTTAGGACAAGAACCTAACGCTACACATATTGTTGCTCAAGTTTTAGAAGCCAGCTTATCTAATCGTGCATTTACTATTAACGGGGATGTCTTTGATACTCCCGATGGCACATGTATCCGGGACTATGTTCACGTTTGGGACATCGCAACTGCGCATTTAAAAGCAGCAGCATTCTACTTCGAGGGGCCAGACCCAGCTTTGCTGGGACATTGGGTGTTTAATCTCGGGACTAACGAGGGGATCAGTAATAAACAAATCGTTGATTATGTTAATAGCAAGTATGGACTTTCAACTGTACTTTACGGGCCGCCACGTGCGGGTGATCCTGCCAAATTGGTGTCAGACTCTAGAAGTGCAACAAATTTTCTAAACTGGCGTCCACAGTATAGCACACTAGAATCAATTGTTGATTCGGCTTATAAGTGGTACGCATCAAGATGACCTTTGCACACCTATTTGATTTCGAACGAGCACTCAGTGAATATACTGGTGCTCCGTATGTAGTAGCAACCGACGGATGTACGCATGCTATAGAATTGTGTATGCGTTACGATGAGGTTGAATATACATCGTTTACTGCATACACTTACCTAAGTGTTCCTATGCTTATGCGGCAACTTAATATCACTTACGAACTAATTGATATTCCTTGGGTAGGCGAATACCAGTTCCGCAATACTAGAATTTGGGATAGTGCTCGCAGGTTAGAACGCGATATGTATCAGCCCGGCCAAATGCAATGTTTAAGTTTTGGCAACGGTAAGCCCCTTAGTTTAGGAAAAGCTGGAGCGATACTACTCGATGACTACGAAGCTTACAAAACAATAAGCTGTATGCGCAGCGACGGCCGAGACTTACGCATACTACCCTGGGTCATGCAAAAAACCTTTAAACAAGGTTATCATTATTGTCCTGCGCTAGAAACCTGCGAACTAGGCGTAAAAAAATTATCAGAAATTAACGAAAAACCTAAATATCATCAGTATCCGGACTTACGAACAATTGACTTTGTCTAAGGATACCTTTACAATTAACTATAAAGTCATCCACGACTTTAACTCGGAGAAATAATGACAAACAAAAATAACCAAGATCACGAAGTAGCACTTATTAGCGACTCTATTCGCTTTGCAATGAAACGTGATAATAAACGCTTCTGGGCAGGGGATAACATCAGTGAATACCTACACAAAGGCGACAAAGATCGCCTAATTGATGAAGCCACTGAAGCATTTGAACTAGTCCTGGATCGACTGCTAATTGATCGCGAAAACGATCCTAATAGTCATGGTACTGCACGTAGACTAGCTAAGATGTATTTTAACGAAATTATGGCAGGCAGATATGACCCGATCCCTAAAGCAACAGCGTTTCCGAATGACAGCGATGAACGCTACGAAGGCATGCTCGTGGTGCGAAGCGAACTTCGTAGTATGTGCAGTCATCATCACCAGCCTGTATCTGGGGTTGCTTACATTGGCATTATTGCTGCCGGTAAACTAATCGGCTTGAGTAAGTACACACGCATTGCTCAGTGGTGTGCTCGCCGCGGAACACTTCAAGAAGAACTAGCCAACGACATTGCACGTGAGATTCAAAAAGCCACAGATGCCAAAGACGTAGCAGTTTACATCCAAGCTACACACGGCTGTTGTGAGAACCGTGGTATTATGGCACATAGTAGCCTAACACAAACAA
>CAZHPL010000269.1:0-4080 GCA_964534495.1 uncultured Lishizhenia sp. | reverse complement strand
TAGTCTGTTGCCTGGATCAAGCCGCCCGATGAATACGTCATATTTTTTCCTGTTTACTTAATTGTTACAATAGCTTCAATTGTACCTTGTTCTTCGGTAGTTTTGTCAACTAATGCACGCCCGATCACATTAAAAGCGGTTGCTTCGCCGGTGCGTGCTGCACGTGCAACACCGTTACCTGCAGATACTAAACGCTCGCCTTTGCGCACCTTACCAATTACTTGTACCGGAACACGTCCGGTCATAGCAATTGCTGGATGAGTGTCGTCTTCGCCAGCGCCACCGTTCATTGTAAACGCTGGTGCAGTACTTACCACGCCAAAGACATTTTCACTTAATTCTTCAACTGCGCGTGTGATTTCAGCAACACCGCCCAATTCAACAACAGTACCAGGAACTAGAACGTCGTCGGCAGCAAAACGCTCTGCAACGTCAGCGTATAGTGCCGTTGTAGCTGTAGCAAACACGCGATTAAAGTAGTTACTTGAGCTACCAATGTTACCTACAGCGTTAGTACCTGTCTTATCAATGCTTGGAACTGCAAGGCCGGTTAAAATTGCACCAGTTGTTGTAAACACAGCAACGTTGCTTGTGCCGCCAACTGTGATATTAGCGTTGCCACCGGGTACGCCAATGTTGGCTTCGGTAGTACCGTTAACCATTTTAGTAACAGAAACTGCTGCGCTTAGACCAGTTAGCTGACTACCGTTACCAATAAAGTATGTACCAGCTACATTTCCATCAGTGCTAATGTTACCAGTTGCGCTAATTAAGCCAGTTGTGCGTAAGTTGCCGCCTTGCACGTTAGCTGTAGCACTTAAAGTTGTTCCAGAAATTAGTGTAGCAGCAACGTTACCGCCAGTGATGTTACCAGTTGAACTCACAATGCCGCCGCTTAACACATTGCCGCCTGTTACGTTACCAGTTACACTAAGTGTTGTGCCGACTGTGGCTGCATTAGCAATAGCGAATGTACCGTTGCTACCAAGTGCTCGTGCTACGTTATAAACAGTGCCCCCAACGTTAGCTGTAATTGTTAGGTTACCCGTCGAAATAGCAGCGCCTACTAGTGCATCGTTGCCGCTTTGCGTAATACTAGCAGCATTGCTAGCACCAACAAATAAGCCGCTATTGTTTAGTACACGTAGCACACCGGTGGTGCTAGTATTAGCATCACTACGCATAAATTGTGAGCTAGTTAAGTTGTTTAGGTATGATGCATTATTTGCAGTGCCACCAAAAATAGCACTATTTGTAGTGGTTAGTGTAATACCGGGGTAAATTGTTGGAAACGTTGATTGAAGCGATAGCTGAGGAACAAACGACGAACTGTCGTATACAACGCCAACTCGATTATTATTTACATATAAACTTGTAATGTATTTCGTAGCGCCAACGTTATCGGTAATAGTTTCAGGTATTGACCCTGCTGTTCCTTGGCTAGCACTGTATGCAGGGCCAACAACAATAAATGCTGAACCAGTCCATACTTTTAACTGTTGGTTCGTGGTGTCGTACCATAAATCGCCAGTTACGTTGCTCGTCGGTGCTGTTGATGATGCAGTAGCCGCCGAAATGGTTTTAAATGTACTACCGTTGTAAACTTTTAGTAGGCTATTACTTTTGTCCCACCAGAGCTGCCCTGTTAACGGAGACGAAGGCGCAGTAGTGTTCGATCCGTTTTCAAGTAAATGAATGAAATTTTCGTCTAGAAAATCACCGTAACCAGCGTAATTTTTGCCGATTAAAGTCATTGAGCTTGAAGTATTAACTGTACCGTCTGCAATGGTAGCAAATATTGTACCGTCAGTTAAAGTAATTGTATATGCCATGTTGGTTACCTGTTCCTAATTCCTAGTATTTATACAGCGTTAATATTGCTTAATGTTTGAATTCGTACGGTGTAATCTATTTGAATTTGACGGTTCAAGCTCTTCTGAACCGGATGAAAAATTACATGCGTAATTAGGCGTAAGTTGTCCGACGCTCCGTTCCAAACCTTTAGTCCTAGCTCGTCGAACACAAACTCGCCATTAAAGTTTGTACTGTTATCGTATGCTTGCTGCTCAGGGGGCTCACCGTAGTCAAGTAAGCACTGCACTAACAAATCAGTATAAACATTACCAGATGTGTGCAATACTGTTAATTTGTTATTAGCAGGATCAGTGTCTGCTGCTAATCGATCATTAACAACTTTGCTGTATGTTTCATTGTATAAGTCAGCATTTTGTCCGGTTGTGTTTGGGGGTAGATACGTAATAACTCCTGTTGGGTCAACTGAGCTACCACCGTTTCCAAATGCCATAGAATATATATAGCCAATCTCACGGTCAGCTAGGGTTTGAGCTAACGCAATACTAATGTTTTCGTAATGGATAGCATTTTTCTTGTCAACAAAAACTTCGCCGCTTTTTGGATCGTGGATTTTTACAAACCCTTCAATTTTACATAAACCTGGTACAATCATGCTCGGCCCTCTACATAAACCTTTTTTGTGTTAGGATCAAAAATTTTCATGTGGGCTTCCACAGAAATTGTTCCGCTTTCGTTAGGGCGGCGCGGTTGTTGCACCGCCCTTTGTTGTTGATTTTGCGCTGTATTCGCTGTATTCGTCATGGTCTATTATTTACCTGTTTTAACGGTCACATAAAAACCTTGCCTGGGGTGTATCAACCTCTTGTAGCGCAGGGCCAGTTGTTTCGTATACTCCTGGTCCATACCAACCTGTGCCACGGCGTTGTAATATGGTTACTTCAACGCCTTCGGGCGGTGCTGTAACTGGGCTTACCGGGCTAGGATCTGTAAAGAATTCAATAGTAACTCCTACGTCTCCTGCGTCAATCACCGTCCAGGGATACTGCGATACAACTGCTGCACCAACTGGATACTGACGAGTTCCGCCAACATAAACCTCAATACTTTCTACAAACACAGACGAGCTATCACCAAAATCTGTAATAGTAATGCTCGGTGCATAGAATACCGTAGTACTTCCGTCACCTAAGATACTATCTTTAACAACATAATCTTGATATTGTTCTGACAGTAAGTTGCCTCTACCCATGTCATATACAATGGCATTGGTTTGATGGCTTGCAATTGCTGTACCAGCAGTGCCGCGACGTAGTCCAGAGATTGTGTTAGTCACTACATCGCGATATCGATACATAATACGCTCACCGTCAATTGTAACTACGCCAAATATACCAGCTGCTAAATTAGGTTCAGCTAAAGCTGATGCACTATTAACATAAATTATGTCAGAATTTTCAGCTAATTCTTGTGTCAAGAACGTAGTTGTTCCGGTTGTGATTCTATAGACAGCTTGTACTCCACGCATGTCTTGGAATATACGGAACGCTGCTGATTCGGGCACTACGCTTTCAGTAAACTCAGTGATTGCAAGTATTTGATCAGATTCTATAGTACCACTAGCTAGTATCAAATAGTCGTTAACAATTGTGTAATCCTGACCTTCAAATAATCTTTCACCGTCTAATGTTACCCATATTCGACGTGCTTGTAGTCCAGTGCGCTGTAGCGCAAAACTATTATTAACCACTTCGGTGCCTGCAGAGTAGTCAAATGAACCCGGGTCGCCAGTTATAGTACCAGTGTCAAAGTCAGTACTATCGTAAGGTTCGGTTACAGTTGCGCCCTCAGTTACCGGTCCGATGAAAACCTGAGTTAAAATGTTCTGTTGCGATGTGTCGTTCCAGGTCATAACAGAATAAACATCGCCGAGATTTGGAACCGTTGCTAACTCGAGAGTAGTGCCGCCAACTGAATAATCAGCCAAGGTACTTACCGAAATAAGGATTCTTGCACCGCTTTGAGGAGGAGTATTGAACACTACTTGACGACCTGGCGTATTGCTGCCGTCCCAGTTTGTAACACTGTAGTCTCCAATAACTGCACCATAGCTTTGTGTTTGTAAAATGTTATCAACCCAAACTTGAATGTCTGTTATTGGATCGATAGTTGCTTGCGAGAACGATGACCCCATTCTTTGCGGTAAGCCAAAGCTAACACTAGTGTCATCGCCAAACCATTCAATACCAGCAGGCGGTGTTAATCGAT
>CAZHPL010000268.1:0-4113 GCA_964534495.1 uncultured Lishizhenia sp. | reverse complement strand
AGTACGACGCCGAGCGCGCTGCAAAAAAGAAGAGCGATAAGGTGGTTTTGGCTAAGGCCGTAGCCGACGAAAAGAAAGCTGTTGCCAAACCCGAAAAACCAACTGAATCGGTTAAAATTGTTGCACCAGAAGTTGAGGGGCCAAAAGTTTTAGGTAAAATATTACCAGTTAGAGCTTCTAATGAAAATGGAACCGTAGCGGGCATTTGTGGAGCAATTGGAGGTGTTTTAACTTCTACTGCTGGTGTAACAGGAGGAGCTACTACGCCTGCCTCTGTTGGAGGCATGGCTCCTTCTGGGAAAAGTCCACTTAAATCTTCTATCAAAGCAGGTGGCTGAACTAATCCTGTTTTAACTTCAACACCTGCCTTTGGAGTAGGTGTCTCTCCAGTTGGTATTAATTCTTCTTCAAGTTCTTCTTCTGGTTCTACTGCATAACCATATGCCATTTGGAACAACTCAGCTAAACTCTTCTTTTTTTCACCGCCTTCTGTTGTAGGAAGAGTTGGTGCTGGTATATTTGTTGCTGTTGTTTCTGTTAAAGTAGTAGGGGCTTTTTCTTCTTCTGCTCCTCCAAAAATTGAACTAAAAAATCCAGAAATTCCACCGCCACCTTCTTCAGCTTCTTCTGTTGGAGGAGTGGGAGTTTCAAAATTTCTTAATTCTGTTGTTTCTGTTATAGCGAAAGGAGTTTCTTCTTCTTCCTCTTCCCCTCCTCCAAATAACGATGAGAATGTTGATTTAAGACCTCCTAAAATATTTTCTACACCGAATGGAGATTCTACGATTCCTGTTTCTTCAAACGCTCCAAATTCTTCGGGTAGTAATTCAGATATTCCACTTTGAACCGCCTTTAATTCACCTTGTCCAAAATTAGAAACAGAACCCATAAATTGTTCTGGTAAAAAAGTTTCAGCTTCGGATTTTTCTGGAATAGAATATAAGTTTTTGAAAAAACCAGAAAATCCCTCCAAGAAAGATGAGCCCATAGCACCCGTTTCTTCTTCCTCTACGCCTTGCATTTGAGGAGCTACAACGCTTAAATCAGTTGCTATGTTTTCTTTTACTTTTTGAACACCCTGTTGGACTTTATTCAAAGATTCTTCGTCTATACCAAGATTTAACTTTGACTCTGTTGGAAGATTGGTCAAATCATCTTTTATGATACTAACTTCATCTGCTATTTTTTCAACATTCGATAACCATTTTGATGACCATTCAAAAGTAGATATGGTCTTAAAGTCATTGACTAAACTTGAAAGTTTATCGACATCAAACTGCTGAGATATTATCTGAGTAGTAGCGAGAGTCTCTGGAGTTTTTGGAGTTTCTTCAGGAGCGGTTATTTGATTAAGAACTCCTTCTAAATTTGACATCACAGATGTTAAATTACCAAGAGTTTCTTCTGAAACCATACCTTCAGCTGGAGAACCTTCTAATTTTGCTAATTCTTGTGTGCTGGGTAGATTAGTAGTGAGAGTTCCAGTCAAAGAAGCTTTAATATTTTGAGCTTCTTTTGTTGCTTGATTGATTGTTTCTTTTTCTATTCTTTGGGCATCAGCAACTGAAATGGACATAACAGAAGAAAGAATATCATCAACAGATGTTTCTATTGACTTATTTCCTTCTTCTATTGTTTTTGATATTATCTCATCAGACTGAATGAGATTATCTATTAATTTATCGTCCATTTATCTGGATTGATATTTTTATTCAATTCAAAGATTTTTCCAACATTCATATTTGGATTATCTCGTTTAGTTCTCGCTTCCTTTATTACTTCATACCATTGAATTGTCTTTTCAATGATAGTTTCATATCTCCAATACGGTAATTCTTCAAGTTCACTTATACTGAAGCCTTGTCGTATAAGAGTATAAAGATTATCCTCAAGTCTATCGAGTGATACTTTGTAAGTCTGGAATAAAGAGAGACTTAATTCCTCCTCGAAAGGAACTTGGGGCAGTGACCTCGGCACCGCACTTTGAACATTTATGTCTAATTCTTGAAACGGTAGATTTTTTAATCATATCTACGATTCTGACAAATGCTGCAAATTGAGATGTAGTCCATGTTAAAGAATCTTCGGACTGTGCTTCATAAAAATCTTCATTTATGGATGTCCAATTGTCCATAATATATGGAGCAATAGTAGCAAATGCCTTATCATAAGATTTTCTTTGTCTAATTTTACTTGTGATGTATTTCTGAACAAATGCTCTCATTCCGATTGAAGGTAATGTTAAACCAACATCTGATTGCATAGGGTCGTTAAATTTAACTTGAAATATTTTTGATTCTGGGTTATAGTATTTCATAAGTTCTTCGTTAAATGTAAAGAACTCAAAGTCTGACCATCTCAGGGTTTTTTCATCACTATTACCACATGAACATGAAATGTTACTTACGATTCTTGACTCACCGTTTTTGAATGTAGCATCTCTAACATGAAGTATAACAGATAACTTGTCAATATCTTTCAAATTCTTGAAAGAAGGTGGCATATTTGGAACATTAAATCTTACTAAATTTTCCAAGATATAATCAAAAGCATCATTCAGTTCAAGAGGATTTGTATCATCTACTGTTGAAAAATGTCGAATAATTGATACCGATGCTGGTTTGATAAGAAGTCTTGAACCCTCTGGATAAAATAGACCTTGAGTAGGCAAAGATTCCATAGGAACTTCGTACCAACCTATGTCGAAATTTTGATGCACATTTCTAACTGCAACATTTTCAGGATTAAACTCATTTTGAATTATTTGAGCAGGTTCTGGTGTTGGAACAGGCTCCTCTTTTTTTTCTTTTGGTTTTGGAGGTGGAATATTACTCGTTGGTAGTGATTGTTCTTCTCCAACTTCTTTAACCGAATTAAATTGGCTATCACGAGCCTCCATAATTTTTCTTGCTTCATCATCAGATATAGGCATAAAATCCTCTTATTTTGTTTTTGTTGATAATAGTTTTTGTATATATCACTTTTTAGAAATCCCCCCCTTTTTTCATAAGTAAAACTTATAAAATATCTATGTTTTACAGATGATTTAGTATATATCATATCTTAAAATAGATAGCGATATTTTACTCTTTAATATAGTATGAAATAATATTTAAGTTTGAATATTTTTTAAGTTTTAATGGGGTTTTAATTATTTTTTAGATATATAGACTTAATCATTTCAAATAAATATCAAATCTATAAAATGGCTGGAACACAAGGACCTCAAGGACCGATAGGAAATCAAGGAGCATCAATTGCAGGTTCGCAAGGGCCGACAGGTGTAGGATTACAAGGAGTCCCAGGAACCCAAGGAAATCAAGGTTCTATAGGAACCCAAGGAAATCAAGGTAATACTGGAGCTCAAGGAGTACAAGGCAACCAAGGCAATCAAGGCAATCAAGGAACCCAAGGAACCCAAGGCAATCAAGGTAACCAAGGAAATCAAGGTTCTCAAGGAGCTCAGGGGGTTCAAGGTGTTCAAGGCCCACAAGGATTTCAAGGTATACGTGGTGTTCAAGGCGTTCAAGGAAACGTAGGAAGCACAGGAAATCAAGGCAGAACGGGTATACAAGGCCCGCAAGGATTTCAAGGACCAAAGGGAGACCAAGGAACTCAGGGCAATCAAGGTGTACAAGGAGTTCAAGGTATAATTGGTAATCAAGGAGTTCAAGGTGGAAGTGGAGGCCAAGGAACTCTTGGTAGACAAGGTAACCAAGGTAACCAAGGTAATCAGGGAACAGGAGACCAAGGCGTTCAAGGTAACCAAGGTAATCAAGGTTCACAAGGACCTCAAGGAAGACAAGGTAACCAAGGCAATCAAGGAACGGGTGCTCAAGGTAATCAAGGTAATCAAGGCAATCAAGGAAATCAAGGTAACCAAGGCAATCAAGGAACGGGTGCTCAAGGAAATCAAGGAAATCAAGGTAACCAAGGAGATACAGGAACAGGTAATCAAGGTCCGAAAGGTACTCAGGGTAACCAAGGAAACCAAGGCAACCAAGGAAATCAAGGAAATCAAGGAAATACAGGAACAGGCAATCAAGGCAACCAAGGTAATCAAGGTCGTCAGGGTAACCAAGGCAACCAAGGCAATCAAGGCCCACAAGGAAG
>CAZHPL010000267.1:1001-4166 GCA_964534495.1 uncultured Lishizhenia sp. | reverse complement strand
CGTTCCCGGGCATATTTTTTAGCCTTCTCAATTATTGATTGCTCAATCGTAAGCGTCAGTTTCGTATTCATGACCTTTATTTTCACAAAGGTAATAGAATTTTCAAAACGCACGTGTAAATATTTAAAAATAAACACGTGTTGCTTGTTGGTAATTTACGCTAACTAATATCTACTCTCAACAAAACTTCTCTTATTCCTCCAATATAGATAAGCGCAGTTTAATTTTGTATAGCTAATGTAATCAATTATTCTAAAAATCCTCAAATGGTGAACGAACGAGTGTTTTACAATTCAAGAGCATGGTAAGTGATTACTACATTGCTTTAATCTCCCCTCGCTTGCGCACGTGCCAACTCCTCAGGGGAGAAATGAACCGAGCAATGAGTAAGGTCCTCATTTTCAAATTTTCAAATCGGTTCATTTTCAAATTAATCTAACGCCCCGGCGCAGACGGAAAGCTTTGCGAAGCGGAACGTTCAGCCACCCGCGCAGAAAAGCGACTGAAAGCAGCTCTTTTTGCAAGGAAGTTTGGCGTTAAGATTTCGTGAGCAAACTTGCAGGCGGAGACGGTTGCGTTGGCAAGTGGGAGGAAGGCGCCCAAACTAATTGAAAGTTTAAAATGTAAAAGTGAGAAGTTTAGAGTGAGGGGTTAAAAGTGACAATTCATAACTAAATTTTTGTTTTTATTCATCCGATTATTTACAGAAAGTCCAATAACAAAAAACCGAGAACATAAGCGCCCTCGGTTTTTGAAGTGAAGTGAATTGAAAGTTGTATTATTCTACAATAAAGCTGATTTCTACACGTCGGTTTTCTCGTCTTCCTTCAGCGTTATCGTTTGGTTGAGCAGGTTTTGTTTCACCGTAATAGTTGGTAACAATACGTGAAGCATCGATTCCATTTGCAATCAAGAATTCTCTTACTGCTTTCACACGATTTTTGGATAGATTTTCGTTATACGATTCGGCTCCTTTTCCGTCGGTGTGACCTTCCAAGTTGATTTTCACATCTGGACGACTGTTCATAATGTTCACCAAAGATTCCAATTCTCCGTACGAAGTTTTTTGTACAATGGCTTTATCGAATTCGAATAAAATCACTTTGTTTGGAAGCGCTGGTTTCCCTTTAAATGGCTCTTTCGCTACTTCAGGTTCTTTCACGCGCTCAATGATTTTCTCAATATAAACGGTATCCACTTGCTTGATGATGACCGTGTCTACTTTAGCTAAAGTGGAATCTTTAACCGCAGGAAGTTTCACTTCTTCTTTTGGTTTTTTATCCTTTTTACAGAATTTCAATCCTAAAACAACTTCGTGTGAACCTGCACTATACGAAGCAATATTGCTCATCGGTGTTTCATACGCATATCCAATGAAGAACATTTTTTGGATGTTTACGCCTGCACGCAAAATCAATCCTACTTTTGAACGGTAGCCCAATCCTGCGAAAATGAAATTCTTGTAAGACGCATCCGCATTGATGTCCAATTGGTAGCCGTTATTCGTTCCTTTTGCAAAAACAGAAGGTTTTACTGCCCATGTTTCATTGATCGGAATGTTGTAAGCCGCGTACATGTTCATGTGTCTTCTCAATCCGTAACCGTTCAAGTTGGTGTACCCAAAATTGGAATATGCTTGCAGTAATTGTTTGGTAGCGATGGCTACTTCTAAGTTTCTCCAATTATAACTTACGCCTAATTCAGTGTTAATGGTACCTGCTGATTGCACGCCACCATTCACAATTGGGTCTTGGTTGTCAAACACAATCGCTCCTCCTGGATTTAGGCGGTATTGGTTATATCCCAAAGACAATCCTGCGCGAACCATGTGTTCTTTTGCAAATGTAAATCCATAGGAAGCAGAGGCTAAACCAGAAACTTGTTGCAGCATTCCTATTTTGTCAATCATGATTTGTCCTCCGATACCGAGTGATTTGCCGATTCGCGTATTGGCACTTAACAAACTTGTCAAAGGTGCGCCATCAATTTTTACCCATTGATTTAAGTGGGAAAACGTTACTTCTGTACAACCTGTCGCTCCGGCATAAGCAGGGTTCATGCTGTATTTGTTGTAACCGTAAACATTACTTTGCGGCATTTGCTGAGCAAAAGATGAAACCGCAGTAAGAAGTGTAGCTAGTATTAAAATTCTTTTCATGACGTTCAATTTTGGTTCAATCATTTTACTTATTTCTTAAATCTCAATAGGTTAATTGAACCTGTATATTGTTTATCATCACCACATTTTATCGCATAGAAGTAAACGCCATCAGGTAATTGCTCACCATTTTTCGTTCCTGCCCATTCGTTGTGGTAGTCATCGGTTTCATAAACGGGTTGTCCCCAACGGTTGTAAATAGTAACCGTACAACCTTGAATCACTGTGTAGTCACTTACTTTCCACGTATCGTTTTGTCCGTCGTTGTTGGGTGTCACCACGTTGCTAATAATGAAGTCACAATTCTCAACGGTCAATTCTAATACGACAATGGAATCACAACCTGATGCAGTTGAAACCGTGTCTTTGTAAACGCCTGAAGCATTAAGACTCGTTCCTTGGAAGTCGTAAGTTGCATCGTCGCAAATAGTTGCTGAAATGTAGCTTGTTGAAGGTGCTGTAACGAACAAAGACAATTTTACGATGGAATCACATCCTGCTGAAGTTGTCAATGTTTTCGTGTAAACGCCTTCAGTCGTATAGTTGTTGCCATTAAATGCGTAGCTACCACCTTGGCAAATAGTTGCTTGAAGATTGGTTACAACTTCTGGTAAAATGAACACAACCGAAGTAACAATGCTATCACAACCATTTACTGCTTGTAAAGTGTCAACGTAAACTCCTTGCGTATTGTAGGTATGACCTGCAACGGTGATGCTACCACCTGGACACAAATTGTGTTGAGTTGTTGAAGCAAAAGTTGGAAGGATAGAAAGCGTCGTAATAACTGTACTATCACAACCTTCAGGTGTGGTAAAATGGTCTGTGTAAGTTCCCGCTTGCGTTTGTAATTGTCCTGCAAGTAAAATACTTTCTCCTTGACAAATTGTTTTTGCAACGTTATTCGTTGAAGGAACACATGGATTATTACAGTTGCTTGCATCAAACGTGAAAGTTACTGGACAAGAACCATCGTTCACAGTTACGGTATAAATTCCAGCAATTGA
>CAZHPL010000267.1:0-991 GCA_964534495.1 uncultured Lishizhenia sp. | reverse complement strand
TCTGCTGAAGGCTACTGCGCCAATGGCGATCATGCCGCCCCAGAAGCCCATGAACAGGAGGAGGAACAGGACATCCCTGCAAGACCTGTCCTGCGAGATTGGCTGCCAAAGTACCGGTAAATGTTACAGTTCCAAGTGGATCGGTGATGGTATACGGATACGGTTGATTAGCATACGCACCGTAACCACCATTCACAGAGAAAGTAGCTGTACAATTCGTATTATCGTACGAAACGTTAGTAGTCAATGGTCGCAAGAATACAACAGGCAATCCTTGTTCAACGGTAGAACTTAAACAAGAGAATTGTCCCCAACCTACAGGTAAGTCGCCCGCAGGAGAAAGGTAATAAACTTGATTAAACGCAGGATTTCCGAATGAACCATCACCTGTTCCGTTATTTGTTAAAATACCAGTAAGGGATTGAATAGAGTCAATGTACGTAATTCCTGAAATGGTTGTTGGAATAGTAGGATAGGAGTGAAGGATGTATCCCGCACGTAAACAACCTGGTAAATCAGCTGTAGATTCACCAATGCCATTTAAAAGTATGCCTGGTGTCAAATTATCACCAAAACAAACAAAAGCTGTGTCTGGAACCGTCACTTTTACAGTATCACCATTAGCCATTGTAGCAAAAATATCACCTGCATCTGAATCTACTTCGCGAATGTACTCGATGATGTATTCACCTTCATCACCTGGATGACCACCATCAATCTGTACCGCGTAAATTTTCCCTGGGTCTAAACAGCAGGCTGATGTCTGTACCCCTGTGAAACCTGCTGTTCCAGAAATTATTGGCGTGATGATGGGCGTTTGCTGTGTGCCATCTTGTGTGTAAGTAGCTGGACCTAAACCACCGTAGCAGTTTGTTCCATTCAAAAGTTCATAAACATTGTAACGTAACGTATCCAATCCAATGTACGCACGAATACTCATTTCGATAGCTCCAGAAGGTGGTGCAATGAAATAATGCCAAACGGTTTGGTC
>CAZHPL010000266.1:0-4170 GCA_964534495.1 uncultured Lishizhenia sp. | reverse complement strand
AGAATCGGAAATCTTGAATGATTGGCAAGGCTTAGGTTACTACAGTCGTGCTCGCAATTTGCACAAAACAGCCCAATTAGTTGTAGAAAAGCACAATGGCGTTTTCCCGAAAACATATGATGATTTAATTCAACTAAAAGGAATTGGCCCTTACACTGCGGCCGCTGTTTCCTCTTTTTCAAGCAATGAACACAAAGCGGTAGTGGATGGAAATGTGTACCGCGTTTTGAGCCGGATTTATGATATTGCAACTCCAATTGATTCAACGCAAGGCAAAAAAGAGTTTGCAGCTCTAGCCGAAAGCCTTCTGCCAGCAAATAAAGCAGGAACATTCAATCAAGCCATGATGGAGATTGGCGCTTTACAATGTGTGCCCGTAAATCCAAGTTGTGATAGTTGTCCTGTCCAGGAAAAATGCTTAGCGTTTGCGAACAAAACCATCGCCGAAAGACCTGTAAAAGAAAAGAAAACGAAAACTAGAAACCGTTTTTTTACCTATTACTTAGCGCCTCAAAACGGGAAAATTGTTTTAGAAAAAAGGACGTCGAAAGATATTTGGCAATCCTTATATCAGTTTCCGATGCAAGAATTTGAATCTGAAAAGGAACAAGAATCCGCTTTGATCGACCAAAAAACACGCTTTATTTCCAAAACCTATAAACATATTTTGTCGCATCAAATCTTATTTGCACGATTTGCCTTTGTTGAAAAACTGCCTGAAATCGATGAAAATCAAGTTGAAATTGCTATCGCTGCTTTTGGTGAATATCCTGTTCCGCGTTTGATTGAGAAATTTTGGGAAGAAAACCACGCGCTTCTTTCAAATGAATAATTGCGGTGCGTATCGCATTATCAGTACATTTGTATAAATCACAAATCGTCAGAAAATGATACATATACTAAAAGGAAATACCGTTGAGCTAAGCAACAAGGTGTTTTTAATCGGAAAAGCTAACGGTAAAAAAACAAGTGAATTGCCCTTAGCGAAAGAATTAGTGGAAGCCTTTACAGCAAATGCTGACAAGAAATTTGATTATTTCAAAACGCCAGAAGGGTATACTTTTTTAGTGAAAACAAATCAAGAGGCAGAAGCTTTAAGGGTTTTAGGTTCAAAAATCGCCGATTTAGTGCAAGCAGAAATCACTGAGATTGGAATTTTAGGGGATGAAAAAAATAGTTTGGCAATTGCGGAAGGCTTAGCTTTAAGCACGTATCAATTCAATCGTTTTTTCAAGCATCCGAAAAATCATTCATTGGTGAAAATCGTTGTTGGCGAAAAAACGGATGAAAAAAGTATCGAAGAACTTAACAATATTATTAAAGCAGTTTTCTGGACACGCGATGCAGTGAATTTACCTGTTTCACACTTAAATGCTACGCAATTAGCTGATAAAATTGTGGAGCTAGGTAATGAAGCTTCGTTTTCAGTTCAAGTCTTGGAGAAAACGCAAATTGAATCTTTGAAAATGGGTGGTTTATTGGCTGTCAACAAAGGTTCGATTGATCCTCCAACCTTTACAATTGCAGAATACAAACCCAAAAAACCAGTGAACAAACAACCTATTGTTCTTGTTGGAAAAGGTGTTGTATATGACACAGGAGGTCTAAGTTTGAAGCCAACACCCGGCTCAATGGATACGATGAAAAGTGACATGGCTGGTGCAGCAATGATGGCAGCGACCATTTATTTGGCGGCTATGCAAAAGTTAAATGTTCACCTCATCGTATTAATTCCGGCAACAGATAACCGTCCTGGAATGAATGCCTACACACCTGGAGATGTTATTACAATGTTTGACGGAACAACAGTCGAAGTGTTGAATACAGATGCAGAAGGTCGCATGATTCTGGCAGATGCATTGGCATACGCAGCGAAATTTAATCCCGAAATTGTTATTGATGCAGCCACATTGACAGGTGCAGCGGTTCGTGCAATTGGTACAGAAGCAAGCATCATCATGGGGAATGCAAAAGACAAATATTTTGAAAGTTTGGAAGTGGCAGGAAATGATGTTCATGAACGAGTAGTGCGTTTTCCATTTTGGGAAGATTATGCGAAACACATGAAGTCAAAAATTGCGGATCTTAAAAATATTGGCGGACCAAATGCAGGAATGATTTCAGCTGGAAAGTTTTTGGAGCATTTCGTAAAAGCGCCTTACATCCACATGGACGTTGCTGGACCAACTTGGTTAGATGGACGTGAAGACTATAAAGGCATTGGAGGAACAGGTGCTGGTGTGCGTTTGATGTACCAATTTTTAAAAACTCATTATACAAAATAATACATGGAGAAAGAACACAGTTCATTAGAACCCGTTCGCGTTGGGATAACACTTGGAGACATCAACGGAATTGGTCCTGAGATTGTTTTAAAAGTTTTGCGTGATAATCGTATGCACAGTGAATTCACTCCTGTGATATTTGGTTCTTCTAAAATTATTTCTTTTTACAAAAAGCAATTAAATATTCACGAGTTTAATTACCAAACCTGTAAGCATGCTGGTGAAATTCAACTAAAAAAAGTGAATGTTGTAAATGTTTGGAATGAAGAAGTTGCGGTGGAACCTGGAAAATCGTGTGAAACGGGCGGTACGTATGCGCTTAAATCACTTGAAGCAGCAACAAAAGCTTTAGCTGACGGACAAATTGATGTGCTGGTAACTGCACCTTTTTCGAAAGAAAATGTAATCAAAGCTGGTTTTGAATTTCCGGGACATACCGAATATTTAGCGAAATATTCCAATGTAGATGACGCATTAATGATTTTGGTTTCAAATAACTTGCGTGTAGCCTTGGTTACAACACATATACCTGTGAGTGAAATCAGCAAATCCTTGTCAAAAGCTGCGATTTTCAATAAAATAAAGGCTTTCGAAAGCAGTTTGAAAAAAGATTTTGCCATCGTGAGACCCAAAATTGCTGTTCTTGGGTTGAACCCACATGCCGGTGAAAATGGAAAAATTGGAACAGAAGAACAAGAGGTAATCATTCCGGCAATTCAACAAGCAAAGGGAGAAGGAGTTTTAGCCTTTGGTCCGTATGCCGCTGATGGATTGTTTGGTTCGGATGCTAAAAACGAATTTGATGGCATTCTAGCGATGTATCACGATCAAGGATTGGCAGGGTTTAAAGCGCTTGCCTTTGATGATGGAGTGAATTTCACGGCTGGACTGCCCATTGTTCGTACATCACCTGATCACGGAACGGCTTTTGATATTGCTGGAAAAAATAAAGCTTCGGAAACATCCATTCGAAGCGCGATTTATTTAGCAATTGATACCTTCCGCAACCGAAAATTTATCCGCGCAATTCATGAAAATCCATTAGTTGCAAGAAAATCTAACCATCAAGATGATAGAGACGAATAAAAAGGTTTTAAAATTCAAAAGTATTTTATTAACTTTGCCGTCCATTTTTTGAATTTAATTCAGGAATCATGAAAAATGACTTTGAAATACCATTTGTTGGTTTAAAGCTAGGGATTCATGAATTTGAATTTGATGTGGATAAAGCGTTCTTTGAAGCACTACCTTATTCATTGATTGAAGACGGAGATTTGAGAGTTTGGGTTGAATTAGAAAAAAAGGAAACCATGCTCATCGTAGATTTTGAAGTTGTCGGAACAATTAAAACACTTTGTTCCCGATGCAACGAAGAAATGGACGAAGATATAGAAGGTGAT
Source organism: uncultured Lishizhenia sp. (assembly GCA_964534495.1). Taxonomy (GTDB): domain Bacteria; phylum Bacteroidota; class Bacteroidia; order Flavobacteriales_D; family Crocinitomicaceae; genus UBA952. Next base: position 485 of record CAZHPL010000266.1, on the reverse strand, counting down.
ATGACCTTGTATTACAAATTTGGCGATGAAGAAGAAGAGGACGAAAACTTGGTGGTTATTCCAAGAGACAGTTATGAAATTGATGTTACGCAACCCATTTATGAGTTGATAACCATTTCACAATCATCACGTCCTGTTCATGAAGAAGGTGAATGCAACGAAGAAATGGTGAAATTGATTGAAAAATATCAAATGAATCCTGCTGAAACAAAAGAGAATAAAGACGATGATGATATTGACCCACGTTGGTCAGCTTTGAAAAATTTAAATTAAACGTTTTAACTATATAAAATGGCACATCCTAAACGAAGAATCTCCACGACAAGACGTGACAAGCGCAGAACTCACAAGAAAGCTGTTGCGAATAACGTTGCAACATGTCCTACAACAGGTCAGCCACACCTTTTCCACCATGCACACTGGCATGAAGGTAAATTATACTACAAGGGAAGAGTTGTTGCTGAGAAAGAAGTAGTTGAGTAAAT
>CAZHPL010000265.1:0-4180 GCA_964534495.1 uncultured Lishizhenia sp. | reverse complement strand
CAAAACCCTTAATTTCTTTTAAAGCTTTTGCAACATCAGAAGGACTGATAAGACAAGATTGACATAAAACCTCATCGTTATACGCAGAGAGTGGCATACTACAAGACTTACACTTACGCTCTTTGCCATGTCGCTTATTACGCCTTGCTATGGCATATCTTTGTGTAATTTTTTCTTTGGTTGCATCTTCTCTGCAAGCTGGTGAGCAGTATATTTGATATGAAATGCTAGTTTCAAATGTGTTATCACACCATTGACAATGCTTTGTCTTCATCTATTGGCTCCAGGGACTTAATCTTAATCACTCCCTTACCAGCATCTGCACAAACCTTTGATAGTGGACAGGTCTTGCAAATTTTGGAATTGGATCGATAATTCTTTTCTGGCATGGTCTTGTCTTCCCATGCCTTTCTTACCGCCTTCATCCAATCGAATGTCTGGTTTACCCACCTGACGTAATAATCATTAATTTCTACTGGAATAACCAGCAAATCATGATTGTTTTTGTTTTCATAAATCAAGACAGCCTTAGTCTTGTTTAGAATCTTCATATAGATAAGCAGCTGAACAAGGTGACCTAGCTTTGGCTTACCACTTGCTTTACGATACTCAAATCCTTCGCTTGGCATAGTTTTAATCTCACCCAAAAGATCTTCTCCACCCCAGTCTAGGATAACGTCACCAAATCCAAAGATTGGAGGATCGCTGTATGTAATCTTAAACTCAGCATCTTTTAGAATGCCTGCATCTGCCATTGCCTGCTGAATACGTTCGTGAGACTTTGTTCCACTTGTCATATTAGCACCGCCATAAGCGTCTGCATTGTCTTCGAAGATACCACCCTCAAAAGCTAGGTACCAGTATCTTGGGCATTCTCCATGAGAAAATGCAATTGTGCTTGGTGCAAAGCTATTCTTTTTTGCAAACTTTGGTGCACGTTTTGCAATGTAACCATAGTTGATTTTATCAATCAGCTCTTGGGCATTTAGAAATGATTTCTTTTGAATAGTCTGCTCACCTTTAAGCATTACTTGTTGCAATAAATTTTTTGCCATAATAGCCACTTAGCGAATAATATATTTAAGTGCAGACACCAAATCATTGATTGACTCAGCAGCTGTATAGTAAATATTCTTCTTCGCTCTATCTCCCTTATCTACATTTGTTAGCCAGGTTGCACGGAATGCCATCTTGGCAGCAATAGCCTGAAGCCTTACAACCTCAAGAGTTGCCACACTCATAGGAATATCTGGCTTTAGAATAACCTTAGCAATAAAAGTTAATGCACTTGTCAATTCCTCATCCTGCATATAATCAGCAATCTCAGAAAGACCGTTAATCATATCTATCGTATTTTTAGTTTCTGTTGCTTCCATCATACTATTATACACCATCACCCATTAGTTGTTCAAGTAGGCTTAGCTCAATAATTGCTAGCCTTGTTTTTTTATTTGATTCTCCTAGTATTACAAAAATTGCAGGATCGTTTCCATTTCGCATGGCATCAGTTACTGCCTTTGCCCAATTATCCTGGTTTACAGTAAATCCCTTTGGATATTCCTTAAAATCAACAGTAAAGTTATGCCAGGTAGCATCGCCCTTCTTGGTATTACGACCAGAGTTCTTGTGCTGCTTGGCACCTACTCGCTTACTCTCGTTCTTCTCGCTCATAATCTTTCTTAGTCTTTTTAGGAATGCTTAATGATACTTTTGACATATGCCCCTGCTTACAAAGCCATGTAAGCTCTTTAGCTTCAATATAGTGTCGTAAGGAGTAAACCATTTCTTTACAAGTATGGCATGGAAACTTACCTTCAACTACTGAATATTTAGACATTAGCTAGCTTTTCTCGCAAAGAGTTTTGAAGCTCAATGTCTTCCTTAACTCTATCTACAAATGCATCACGGCCCTGGATCTTTGTTCCATCTTCAAGTTGATACCACGCACCAGTTCTATTAACGAATCCAAGCATTTCAGCAGTATCTACAAGATCTCCAATCGTATCAACACCAATCAAGTCGCCACGATAATAAAAATCATATTCAGCACTGTCTCCTGGAGCAGACGTTTTAGAGTTGAGGACTTCCCAACGAACCTTTCTACCCACCTTTTGTTCAATTAGCTTGTCTCCAACCTTAATCTTTTGCTTGATAGCAAGAGAGTCAGAGCTTGAAGAAAATAATTTTACAATAGTAGATGACATAAACTGAGTAGTTAGTCCACCTGTTGGTGCTGCCTGTGTATATGTTGCCTGAATATTGTTACGTGCCTGAGAAATTGCAATAATTAGTGCAGGCTTTTCACGATTATTAGCCCAGTTTAGCATTAGCCATGCATGCTTTAGGTCCTTAGACTCTGCACCAATCTGCTTTGTCTGGTCTAGTGGCTTTAGCTCATCTGAATCCTTTTCAAAATAAACTGCAGGCAAAAGAGAACTAATGCTATCAATAACAATCAAATCTACTCCTGCACTAAGAAGTGCAACTCCTACATCAACCATATCGTTGATACTACGAGCTTCTGAGTAAATTAGCTTTGACGTATCCACACCAAGCTTCTTTGCCCATTCCTCATCATATGACATCTCAGCATCAATCCAGGCACAAAGCTTTCCTTCTTTTTGTGCCATACCAATTGTCTGAAGGCATAGCGATGACTTTGCACTTGACTTGCTACCCCAAAGTAATACCTGACGACCATATGGGAACCCACCACCAAGTGCTCTATTTAGTCCTGCACTGGGAGTTGGCTGCATTTCTGTCTTAATGCCTTCTCCTGTAGCCAAACGCTTTCTAATCTTTGGATCTAGCTGTGCTAGAGCCTCTTCAACTGTGGTCAATTACGTCCTCCATTATCACTGTACCATCTTTGGTCTTACCAAGATCAAACTTGTAAGCCAATCCTTCTTTAACTTTCATATAAGCCTTTGGAAAGGCTGTTGGAAATACTGTGACAGAATGTAGGTCACGAGCCGTATCTGCCAGCGTTAACGTTGCCATCTTCTTTCCTGCCTTTGTAATTCTTGGTCTAAAAGAAACAACATACATTTCTTCATCCTTAAACGGTAGTTGTTTATAGTTTAAGAACTTAACTAGGGCAGAATCAGAACCCCTTATTTCATCAGCAAGTACTGCACTTACGATACGATTATCAGAAGCCAGGATCAGATAAGTCTTGCCAGGCTCAATTGAGGTTTGCTCTTCATCAAAGATGCCAACGCTACCTGTTTTATCAAGAATTTCTACACGTGACCATCCCTTGCCACGCTTAATCCCCTTAATCATTCCAAGCAAAACAAATGAGCCCTTTTCTTCAAAGTCAGCGACTTCATTTATAAACGCATAAAAATGATTTGGAATTGTAATATTAAACTCTGGTAGATTTAGATACTCGTATAGATTTGCACGAATCTCTTCCTCATTGCGTGGTTGATCTGGAAAACTTGCTGCACCAATTACTCTTAGTGCTTGTAGTGCACGACTGTTTACGCCATTACCCTTACCAAATGTAAACTCTTCTAGTTCTTTGTATGAGGAAAATGGTCTTGCTGCAATATACTTAGATGCAATGTTATCACTAATAAACTTGATAGCACTTAGACCAAATCTAATACCCTTGCCCTCAATCTTAAAATCAATATCAGACTCATTGATATGTGGTAGACGAATTGGAATATTCATACGCTTGGCTTCAATCAAATACTCTGTACGAGCATCTTTATCCTTTTCGTTTTTAAGTAGCGAATACATAAACTCTAGAGGATAGTAGTACTTTAGCCATGCAGTCCAATAGGATAGCGTTGAGTATGCCACAGCGTGAGACTTGTTAAATGAATATCCTGCGTGAGCTTCAAAGTCATGCCATAGCTCAAGGGCTGCATTTGGAGTTAAGAAACGAGATGCACCATCTACGAACTTATCTTGGAACTGCTTAAACTCTTTAGCATCCTTTTTCTTACCAATGATCTTACGAACCTTGTCAGCTTCAGCCATTGTCATACCGCCAAGTTCTGTACAGGCCTGCATAACTTGTTCCTGATACAAGATACATCCATAGGTTTCAGCAGTGAATGCTTTCATGACCTGGTGGTGGTAGGCAATATTCTGCTTACCATGTTTACGAGCAATGTAGTCCTTACCAATGGTATTCATAGCACCTGGACGAACTAGAGCGTTAGAT
>CAZHPL010000264.1:0-4188 GCA_964534495.1 uncultured Lishizhenia sp. | reverse complement strand
ACAACGTGTTTGAAGATGTGTCCTCCTTTGAAACCTTTTTAGACGTAGGTCGTGGGTATTAACTTTCTTCAATTATTCTGCTACCATAATAGATACTTACGATAATCCTATTACACCGGTTATCGAGATATATCTGGTAGGTATCTATTGTTTTTTTATCACCAATTGCCCACGTATATTTAACATTTTGTTCAGAAGCTCTAACAAATGCAGTAATCATTTTTTCCAATCGTTCAGAGTTTTTATTGGCTAATAATACCACAAAATGACCTTCCGATAATAGCTGTTGTGCAATAGCCATACCCAAACCACCCGATGCTCCACTAATCAATACACGCTTTGAACTCATTCTATTCTATTTTATTTTCTATCCGCCAACCAATTGAATGGCCAAGGCAATTTATTTTGTTTTAAAAGTACATATTTGGAATCATTTGAGCCAAATTTCCGATTAAATGCAGCCAATCCTTCATCATTGGAACCGCCAAAGTCTAGGTATTCCCATTTGTTCGCACCTGCTTGAATGATTGTGTCGAAAAGTGCTTGCATCCCTCCTATTTTCTTGCCTTCCGCATTGACAATGCCTTTTAAATACAAACATTTTTTTTCTTCTGTAATAAAAAAGGCAGCAGCTAGCAATTGATTTTGCTTTCTCACTTCGAGTAATTTCCCTTTTCCGTTGGAAATATACAAGTTCATTAATTGCGATAAATGCAACAAAGCTTTTTCATTCATTTGCTCGTAAACATCTGCTTTTTCAGCCTTGAACAATTGGACAAGTCCTTCCATGTTATTGCCATCCATTACTTGCAAACCTGATTTCTCAAAACTTTTCAGTTTGCGTTTTACATTCTCCGAGTAATTTTTTCGAATGTCAGCATAATCGTTTTTCAATGATAACAGCTGAAACAAGCGCACTTCATTTTCGAAATTAGGATACGACTCGACAAAACACAACTTGAAATAATCGACATTTTCTTGTAACCAATGGATAAAAACAGATGCTTTTGTTGTATCACCAATCACTTCAAGCGAACGAATAAACAAAGGATGCAAAGCCGTGTTCCAAATCAATTTCTTTTTGATTTTCAGCGGTAAAGCAGCCTCATAATCTCCGAGCACCAAAGCGTCCCATTCGGGCCAACAAGCATCTAAATAATCCGTGTACATGAAATATGAATAATTGGCCAAAGCCGCTAATTCATTCCATTTCACCCGATCAATTTCGGCATGTGCTACCCATTTTAATTCACCAAATCTCTCAGACATACGAATTGATGTTGGTGTTTTAATTTATGTAATAAAGCATCTAATTGTCTTAACGAGAAAGGTGTACAGGCCTTCGGATGCCCAATGACAACTAGTGTTTTTTGTCCTTTACGTTCCGCTTCATTAATAGCTTTTACAACTTGAGTAATGAAATAACCATCCGCTGAAACACACAAAAAATTGGATTTCGTCAACAAATCTTTTTTCGAACCACCACCCGCAGCCGGTTTCCCATCACCAATGGGTTTATGTTGACTTGGAAACAAGCGTCCTAAAATGAATAGTTTCCAAAAGAAAAGTGGCGAATACATGCGAGCAGCAATGGGAATTTCCATAAAAGTACCCTTTTCAACTTCAACACATTCATCGGTTTCAAAATTCCATTTTTCCTTTCGAGGTGCATTTTCAAAATTGTAAGCATACGGTCCATTGTCGTTTCTACCGCCTGAAAAAACGGAACTATCCAAGCGAATTCCCAGCTCTAACAAAGGTTTTGCTATTGGCTGAAACGGTTGAATACACCAACCACCTGCGCGATACGACGTAATGGTTTGTTGTACTTTTGCCTGTAAAATTGTTCCATATTTTCGCACAACATCAGCCGCATCTTGATCCGAAAAATCAGCTAATTTGTATCGCTTTAAGTCAAATTCCCATCGATTATTCTCGTAAACAGCATCTTCCCAATGCGGATGAATGTGCAAAGCTGTTTCATGTCCCAGTTGATCCCATTTCAGGATTTGCGACTCCACCAACTTGCTTTCCTTTGGGCAAACCGATAACTCTTTTGCCTTGCTCAAAAATCCAATATCCGTGAAAAAAGTAAATTTAGCTTGTTGTTTTTCAGCAATTTCCAATAAACGTTCCGTTGGGTACAACATACATTTCTCGACAGAACCGCTTTGTTCTCCGAAAAACAACTCATAATCCCACGTAAATGCAATTTTCACTCGTTTCCTTTTGGTGTGTACATGGTAATTCCTAATTGCTCATAATCTGCAATCATTTGATCCAGCATCCTGCGCGCGTCAAAGATATAGGAATGTGCCTTTCCAAACTGAAATTCGTGGCAAACATTTTTTTCTAAAAAACGAGGAATCAATTCATCACAACGACGTTTTTTCGAATATTCAGGATTATGCACCTTCGTTTTCACAGAAGTTGTAGTGTTGTTTTCTAATTGAATCGAGACTTCAAACACTTCATCGAAATAAACCGGATACTTGAAATTGACGGCATCTTCCAAAAGATGTAAACTTGTGCCTGCATTGGCTAAAGTCACACCTAAATACAAAATTTTGCCGCCCTTTTCCGCCACTCTATAAAAAGGCGACTTCGAAGTGTAGGGCGTTAATTCTCCCAAATGACCTTCCGTTAAATAAACAGCATCAGGCCCAAACGCACAAACCGGTTCTGTGGGATGCGCACTTCTTTTTACGCCAGGAAGTGTACGAAAATATTCGGTCAAAGCACCCAACTTTGAAGGCGATTGAAGGACATCAAACACTTTTACATCTCGAATATAATCTAATTGCAATAAGGCATTGGGCGAAGTCGGCATTAAGATATTTCCCGTTTCACCCACAACTTGAATTAAAGCATCAACAATTGTTTTTGGACCACCTTCCACGAATCCCATTTTACTCAAAGAAGCATGAACTAGCACCGTATCGCCTTGCTGTAAACCAATGGAATGTAAAATAGTAACGATTTTCTCAAAATTCAAGACATCACCTGCCAAGCGTTGTTCTTCGAGTAATGAACGCGTTTGTTTTTTCTTCCGCTGTCGCCAAAATGCTAATAAAAAAGAGGGAGTTAAACTCCTGACCAAAGAGCGAATATCCATTATTTCAAATCCGTTCCTTTGCTGTCTTGATTTCTAACGCACGAAGTTCCATCCACAAAATGAACACGTAATATCCTCACTTCAATCTTGTTTGCACCTTCCATCCAATTCGAGTACACTTCGGCTTTATATTCATGCGGTTTTAGTACACCCACCATATTATTCGCTTGCCATGTAAAGGTTTTAACGCCTTTTACCTCATCAAAACCATTTCTGTAAGTCACTTCGTAATCGATAGCATCCACACCTTTTTCTGCATCGTTTCGAAACTTGGTGTAAAATCCAATGTTCTTTTTAAAAACTTGCTGTGTTACAGCCTCCACAACTATTACTTGACAAGCACTTCCTGCATTCACATTCGGCAAAGGAGTTGATTTTTGAGCATTGTATGAAAAGCAAAACAAGGAGAAAGCTGCTAAAAATAGATTTTTCATCGGACAAAGTTTACGCTAATTTAACAACTTTATACAGGACATATTTTATAAACTCAAGAAAAAAAGTTAATTTCGTTCTGTTTGGTACAAGATTTGAGACAAAACAAAAAAACAATAAACTATGAAATCTATTAAAATTCTATTGGCTTCTTTGCTTATATCAGCAGGAGCATTCGGGCAAGTGAAATCACCTGAAGAGCGTGCTAAAAATCAAACGGACAAAATGAAAACCGAATTAGGTTTGACGGATGCTCAATACGATCAAGTGTACAACATTAACTTGGGCATTGACCAGAAAAACGAAGGCGTTCGTAATTCTACTATGTCGGAAGAAGAAAAAAAGAAAAGCTTGAAAATGAATAACGAGGCACGCGAAAGCATGTTAAAAGAAGCCTTAACGCCAGAGCAATTCACAAAACTCCAAGAGAAAAAAGAAGAGCGCATTGAAATTCACAAACAAGTAAAAAAGCAAGTGAAACAAGAAATGCGTGCGAAAGAAGGGCAAAAAACAATGCCAGCTAATTCAACTCCTGCAAAGAATTAATCTTTCTTTGAAAATACGATACGAGCCACTTTTCGAAGTTGCTTTTTTTTTGTTATAGATCAGGAATTGATTTTTCTTTTTCATGCGCCTTTTCC
>CAZHPL010000263.1:0-4217 GCA_964534495.1 uncultured Lishizhenia sp. | reverse complement strand
TTCTGTATGAAGTAATGTCTGATAAAGTTTGGAACAAAGCGGTTAAGGATACAGCAGGGATGAAAGCTTTCTTTAACGAAAATCGAGATAAATATAAATGGCCAAAACGCTTAGATGCAACGGTTTACGAATGCGCTAACAAGGCAATTGCAGATAAAGTAACGGGTATGTTGAAAATTGACACTAATACAGTTGGCAAAATTACAGATGTCATTAATAAGGATTCAGAATTGAATTTGAAAGTTCGCGTCAATAAATTTGATATTGAACAAACGAATTTCTTGAAAGATCGTAATTGGTCTAAAGGTGTTAACCCAATGTATGAATTTGAAGGTAAGTTTTATGTTGTTAAAGTAAATGAAGTTCTTGAGCCTTCAAGAAAAGAACTTTCGGAAGCAAAAGGTGTGGTAACATCCGATTATCAAACCTTCCTTGAGAAAACCTGGTTGGATGAATTAGCAAAGAAACATCCAATAAAAGTAAATTATGACGTTTTATATAACGTTGGAAATAAATAATAGATGAAGATTTTTTTATCCTGCTTACTGCTAACTGTATCGCTTTCGACTTTCGGTCAGACAAAAGGCAAACTTGTAAATAAGGTTGTTGCTCAAGTTGGCGATGACATTATACTTTTATCCGATTTGGAAGTGCAAATGTTACAGGCAGGTCAAGCTGGTGTGGCAACATCCAAAGATTTTCAATGTTCTATTTTGGAGCAAATGCTGATGGAAAACTTGATGATCAATCAAGCGCGTATTGATAGTTTGACTGTTTCGGATGATCAAGTGGAAGCCGATATGGAAAATCGTTTGCGCATCATCGAAAGTAAAATGGGTTCACGTCAGAAACTAGAAGAGTTTTATGGTAAATCGACAGACCAAATTAAGGATGAATTCCGCGAGCAAATCCGCAATAAAATGTTGGCGCAGGAAATGGAACATAAAATCGTTTCTGATATTACGGTTACTCCAAAAGAAGTAGCTGATTTCTTCAATAAGTTGCCGAAAGACAGTATTCCAAATATCAATATGAAATTGAGCTTTCAACAAATTGTAAATTATCCACAATTGACGAAAGCAGACAAAAAACGTTCATTTGATGAATTAACAGACATTCGTACGCAAATTATGAAAGGCGGTGCAAGCTTTGAAACAATGGCGCGTATCAATTCGGATGACCCGGGAAGTGCACAACAAGGAGGAAAGATAACAGCAAGTCGTGGTATGATGGTTCCACAGTTTGATGCCACTATTTTTAGTATGAAAGTGGGTGAAATTTCTGAAGTTTTTGAAACAACGTATGGTTACCATATCATCAAATTGCTTTCACGCAAAGGAGATGATTATACCTGCTTGCATATCTTGAAAATGCCACAAGTTAGCCCGGATGCCTTAACCATTTCGGCTGCCAAAATGGATACTTGCTACCGTTTGTTGCGCGAAAATAAAATCACGTGGGATGAAGCTGTTTTGCGTTTCTCGAATGACGAATTGACGAAACAAAATAAAGGTATTATTACCAATCCAATTACAGGGGATCAATTGTGGGACATGGAAGATTTGAATCAGGTAGATCAACAGATTTACTTGCTTACAGATGCCATGGAAAAGGGAAATATCACCAAGCCCAATTTATATGTTGACATTTATGAACGCAAGCAAGGAGTTCGTATTGTACGTTTGATGGATCGTTACCCGCCGCACATAGCCAACTTAAAAGACGATTATTCGTTGATTAAAACAGCTGCTGAAAATGATAAAAAACAGCGTACGGTTACAAATTGGGTGAATTCCAAAATTGGAAATGCTTACATTCGCATCGACGACGATTTTAAGAATTGTGAGTACAAATGTGATTGGATTAAAAAACAAAATTGATTTTCATGGTATCGGATAAAGAAGCGATTGACAGATTAGTAGTTCATTACAATGAACTGAAAAGTGAAATTCACAAAGTTATTATTGGGCAAGATGAGGTGGTAGATCAAGTATTGATTTCCATTTTCTCACGTTCACATTGTTTGTTAGTCGGAGTACCTGGATTGGCTAAAACGCTTTTGGTGAATACTATTGCAGAAACCTTAGGTTTGAGTTTTAATCGTATTCAGTTTACACCCGATTTAATGCCTTCTGATATAGTTGGTTCGGAGATTTTGGATGAGACAAAAAATTTCAAATTTATTAAAGGTCCTTTATTCTCGAATGTTATTTTGGCAGATGAGATTAACCGTACTCCTCCTAAAACGCAATCCGCTTTATTGGAAGCGATGCAAGAACGCAAGGTGACCGCTGCAGGAAAAACATACACGTTACCAGCACCGTTTTTCGTTTTAGCTACTCAAAACCCAATTGAGCAAGAAGGAACTTATCCTTTGCCAGAAGCACAACTTGACCGTTTTATGTTTAATATTTGGGTGGATTATCCAAGTTATGTGGAGGAATTAGCAATTGTAAAAGCAACAACCTCCGATACAAAAACTGAATTGAGAAAAGTTTTGAACGCGGAAGAAATTATGTTTTATCAAGAGTTAATTCGACGTATTCCTGTGGCAGATAATGTCTTGGAATATGCCGTGAAATTGGTTGGTAAAACACGTGTAAACAATCCTGATGTTCCTAAAATCACTAAAGATTTTATTACTTGGGGGGCAGGTCCTCGTGCTTCACAGAATTTGATTGTTGGTGCTAAATGTCATGCCGCTTTACGTGGAAAATATTCTCCAGACATTGAAGATGTGAAAGCTGTTGCCAAAGCAATTCTTCGCCATCGTTTGGTTCGTAATTACCGCGCAGAAGCAGAAGGATATTCAATGGATCGCATTATTGAAGAGTTATTGTAATTAAAAAATTCCAGCAATAAAAAAAGAGTAGGTGATCATTCATCTACTCTTTTTTGTTTAACAAGAATGTTGTTTCTTATTATGGAATAGCCAAATTGATTTGAACGTTTTTCGTCAATTCTTGTTTTGAACCTAAGGTAAATGTGGTATTGTTGAAACTGATGTAATCTCCACTGTAAGCAGTTAAATTTCCATCGGCATCATACACTGCATAAACATAGTACGTACCAGGATGCATGTAATTAAAAACAAAATTCGGGTCATTTGCAGGTACAACTACATAACGTGAACGGTATTTCAGATTTTGTGCATTGTACGTCGTTCCGCTAAATAGAGGCTGTGTCATGATTATCAAAATCACTTTTTTCTGATAATCTGGCGTTAAATTCGGCGCAAACGAGTAAGTAATAGTTGTTTTTCCTAAATAGGGTTGATCGCCTTCTGGGTACGGATCATTTTGGGTATCGTAGAAAATACTTTCTGACATGCCATTAAATGTGCTTGAAAAATCTTTAATCATCTGTTTTTTAGGAAACCCAAACTGCGCAATGGCATCAGAACAACTGGTGTTGTCTTTTAGTTTCGCTCTCCAAATAAAGTGCATTACAGGATTTTGAAGCGTGTTGTTTTTGTTGGTGTATGTTTTTACAATTAAACTATCATTATGAAAATCAAAAGAAGTGTACGAGCGATTTTTGCCTTTGATGATATCTGTAAAACGATAATAAGATTGAGAGCTCGTCTCATTTACAGAATCAATAATCATGTACGATATGCGTTGCATTCCAGCAAATCCACCACCATTACGAAAACCAATTTTATATTCGTTATTGTGATACACCAAAAACAAAGACATAAAAATGTCATTTAGCGAATCCAATTCATTTTTAGAACTTACCTGTGCCGCCGAAATAGGTCTGAAATCTACCACCCAACTTGGGAAATTAGGCAACGAAGTTCCTGATGTTAGTGAACCATCCCAAATCCCATTGATTTTACTGAAAATGCCGTAACCCTTTACAGCTGTGCTTTCTGTTAGTGTTGGTGGAGTAGTATTGTTATCATCATTTCCTTTGCCGCAGGAAAAAATGAGAAGGCTCAATACTATGAAATAATACAATTTGAAATTTTTCATAAAAATGAATTTGAGATGAAACAATCTTTTTTCTATCGATATAAAGGTAAGTTTTTTTAGTAGCCTATAACGCAGAAAATAGCCAAAATCGAAACGACTTTTGTTAAAACTCAAACTTAAAATTAAACACCGGCATGATGCCAAACATATAAGCTGTTCGAATTTCTTTTGTGTAAGGATCGAAATAGTAACGATTGATATTTAAGCGGTTCGTAACATTTTGAATTTCAACGGCCATGC
>CAZHPL010000262.1:0-4224 GCA_964534495.1 uncultured Lishizhenia sp. | reverse complement strand
GTGAAACATGTAATGGTGGTGGACTGAAATTGATTGAAATGAATTTCCTGCCTGATGTCTATGTAGAATGCGAAACATGCAATGGAAAAAGGTATAATCAAGAAACGCTTGAAGTGCGTTATAAAGGAAAATCGATTGCAGATGTATTGAATATGACGATTGATGAATCGGTTGCGTTTTTCGAGAATCATCCAAAAATCCATCGAATTTTACAGACCTTACAAAGTGTAGGATTGGGGTATATAACTTTGGGACAATCTTCAACAACTTTATCTGGTGGTGAAGCTCAACGTATCAAATTAGCATCAGAATTATCCAAAAGAGCAACCGGAAAAACCATTTACATCTTAGACGAACCTTCAACAGGTTTGCATTTTGAGGACATCAACATGTTGGTTCAAGTATTACAACGTTTGGTAGATGAAGGAAATACAGTTGTCGTGATTGAGCATAATTTGGATATTGTAAAAGTGGCCGATTTCATTGTTGATGTTGGAAAAGAAGGCGGGAAAAACGGAGGCGAAATTATTTGTAGTGGAACTCCCGAACAAATTGTCAAAAAATACGCCGAACTGTCACATACTGCGCGATATTTGAAAACGGAATTGCAATACAAATGACAATTTGACAAAAAATAACTTTGGCGGGAATATTGACTGAGAAATTTGAAGTAATTTTGGAACCTCATTTGAGGAATTAATAATAAAAAACGAAAATAAAATGGCATTAGAAATTACAGACGCTAACTTCGATGAACTAGTGTTAAAATCAGACAAACCAGTATTGGTTGACTTTTGGGCAGAATGGTGTGGACCTTGCCGTATGATCGGTCCAGTTATCGAAGAAATGTCTAAAGAATATGACGGAAAAGCAGTTATAGGAAAAGTAAACGTTGACTTGAATGCAAACGTATCTGCACAATTTGGTGTACGTAGCATCCCAACTATTCTTTTCATTAAAAACGGACAAGTGGTTGACAAATCAGTTGGAGCAGTTCCAAAAAATGTACTAGCAGCGAAATTAGACGCGCTTGTTTAATTAAATCAAAACACGTTTAGCCGAGGAAACTCGGCTTTTTTTTTGTACAAATGGATAACTTTTTAAAACGTTTAAAGTACTACGGAATCGGTTTTGGAATCGGAACCCTTTTTGTTGTTTTCTTTTTCAAAAATCGAGGTTGCGCTTGGTTTCCTGAAAACAGAGTGAAAAACATGATTTTCTCTAAAGTTCTTGTTATTTCAGAATCAGAAAAAGCAACGATGGATAAACTACATTTATCTAAAAAAGAACTTCTTACAGCCTTAAACGACGGCGATGTTGCTTTTTCAGAAAGTCAAAAAAACAAAGCGACCAAAGCTTATAAATTTGATTGTGAAACAACTAAAGGAAAAGTATTTTCTTGTTACCTGACTTTAAACGAAAACAGTTTTGTGTCTGAAATCTTATTTTCACCTAAGACGGCACAAAAAGCCAAACCGTCAAAAAAAGGATACGGCACAATTTTGCGTTATCCAAAAAACAAAGACCTTGTGTTTGTTGACACGACAGACGTTTTGACTTGTAAGCAAAAAGAACTTGGGTTCAAGGATGCAAATGCGATCTTTTACTATGTGCGAAAAAAAGGCAAAATTGACTTTGAAAAAAGCAATGCTGACGCTGAACCAAGACCTGAATTTACTTTCCACACTCAAAAGTTTGATGCAAAAGGAATTTGGGTGATGGAAAAAATTAAAATAGTATCGATTGAACCCACAAAAAAAACCGCTTGTCAATAAAATAATTAGCGTTTTTTTCTGTTAATAAAATTGCATGGGGAATACCTGCAAAATACTCACAATTCTTAACTTTGGCGCATGAAATTTACTGCTCAACAGATAGCAGAAATATTACAAGGGGAAATAGAAGGTAATGTTTCAGCAACCGTTAGCGGACTGGCTAAAATTGAAGAAGGGCATGAAGGTGCACTTTCTTTTTTGTCAAACCCTAAATACGAAGAGTACATATACTCAACTGGTTCTAGTATTTGCATTGTCAATAAAACTTTTGTTCCTGAGAGGGAATTGCCAACAACATTAACTTTAATCAAAGTTGAAGATGCGTATGCTTGTTTTGCCAAATTATTGGAATTGTATAACAGCATGTCGAAACGAGAGGCAACAATTGAAAGCCCAAGTTTCATTCATGAATCAGCAACCGTTGGAAATGACTTGTATTTAGGTGCATTTTCGTATATCAGTAAAAATGCTAAAATCGGAAATAATGTTTCCATTTACCCTAACGTTTTTATTGGTGACAATGTTTCAATCGGTGACAATACTGTAATTCATCCAGGAGTTACCATTTATCATGATTGCGTAATCGGTGCTTCTTGTATCATTCATGCTTCCACAGTAATTGGTTCGGATGGTTTTGGTTTTGCTCCCAATGAAAAAGGAGAATTTCAAAAAGTCCCACAAATTGGAAATGTCGTGATTGAAGATCATGTGGAAATTGGATCAAATTGTTCAATCGATCGTGCTACAATGGGCTCAACAAGAATTCGTCGTGGAGTGAAAATAGACAATCTTTGTCAAATTGCTCACAACGTGGAAATCGGAGAAAATTCAGCCATGGCCGCACAAGTTGGAATCGCAGGGTCTGCAAAGATTGGTCAGCGTGTCATGATGGGCGGACAAGCTGGAATCAGTGGGCATTTAAGCATAGCTGATGACACAAAAATTGTTGCGCAATCCGGCATTCCATCCAGTGTAAAGAAAGCAGAAACCTTAATGGGGTCGCCTGGAATTCCTTTAGATGACTTTAAAAAATCTTACTTTGGTTTCCGTAAATTGCCGTTCATTCTTGAAAAAATGGCGCAATTAGAACAGGAAATAAAAGAACTCAAACAAATTAAATCGAATGACTGAAAAACAACGCACATTAAAAGCTGAAATTTCAATCAGCGGTGTTGGATTACACACAGGAGAAAAAGTGAATTTAACCATTTGCCCTGCTCCTGAAAATTTCGGATATAAGTTTCAACGAATTGATTTACCCGAGCAAACCATTATAAAAGCAGATGCAGACTTGGTTGTTGCAACCGACAGAGGTACAACTTTAGAATACAAAGGTGCGCGCGTATATACAACTGAGCATATTCTCGCGGCACTTTATGGATGTCAGATTGATAACGCTTTGATAAAAGTGGACGCACCCGAAATCCCAATTATGGATGGAAGTGCTGAAATCTTTGTTAATGCCATTTTAGAAACGGGTTTTGAAGAGCAAAATGCAGAACGTGAATATTTTGAATTAACCGAAAATATTCCATGGGAAGATGCTGAAAAAGGTATTGAGTTTTTAGCGATTCCAGATGATAACTATCGTGTTACCGTAATGGTGGATTATAATTCACCCGTTTTAGGTACGCAACATGCGAGTATTTATCAAATCAGTGACTTCAACGAACAAATTGCACCTTGTAGAACGTTTGTTTTCTTACGAGAATTAGAATTTTTGGCTACCAACAACCTGATTAAAGGAGGTGATTTGGACAATGCCATAGTACTTGTTGATCGAACGGATATTTCGAAAGAAGAATTAAACCGTCTTGCTAAATTGTTAGGCAAAGAAAACCTTGAGATTTCGATTGATGGAATTGGTGTACTAAACAGCACTAAATTAAAATTCGAAAATGAGCCAGCGCGTCATAAATTGCTAGATATTGTTGGTGATTTAGCTTTGGTTGGCAAACCGATTAAGGCACATATTCTTGCTGCTCGTCCAGGTCATTCTGGAAATGTTCGTTTTGCAAAAGTGTTAAAAGAACAAATAAAAAAACAACAAAATGCAGGGCGTAAATTCGATTTAGAAAAAGAGCCTCTTTACAACACGCAAGATATTGAAAAAATGCTGCCGCACAGGTATCCATTTCTAATGGTAGATAAAATCATGGAAATTCACGAGGAATCCATCATTGGTGTGAAAAACATCACCATGAATGAGCCTATCTTTACCGGACATTTTCCAGGAAACCCTGTTTTTCCGGGAGTTTTACAAATTGAAGCCATGGCACAAGTAGGTGGTATTTTTGCCTTAAGCAAGGTAGAAGACCCGCATTTGTACCCCACTTATTTCATGAAGATTGACAATGTTCGTTTCAAACAAAAAGTGGTTCCTGGCGACCAAATAGTATTTGAAGTGCGATTGCTTTCTCCGATTGGCAGAGGATTGGGTGAAATGGGT
>CAZHPL010000261.1:0-4229 GCA_964534495.1 uncultured Lishizhenia sp. | reverse complement strand
TTGCATGGCTTCCAATGACCCCATTCCTCTGTAAGACTTGAATTTTCTTCCTTCGTAAATAATCGTTTCCCCTGGTGATTCTTCCACACCGGCGAACATCGAACCAAGCATGACTGTGTCTGCTCCTCCAGCAATCGCTTTCACGATATCACCCGTGTATCGCACTCCACCATCTGCAATCAGCGGCACTCCGGTTCCTGCTAAAGCATTTGCGACTTCATTCACAGCTGTCAACTGAGGCACGCCCACACCTGCTATAACGCGGGTTGTACAAATTGAACCCGGACCGATTCCAACCTTAACGGCATCAGCACCCGCTTCAACTAATAATTTTGCAGCTTCAGCTGTCGCAATATTTCCAACAATTACTTCAACCGTTGGAAATTTTGCTTTTACTTCTTTCAGTTTTTCCACCACACCAAATGAGTGTCCATGAGCAGTATCAATTACAACTGCATCCACACCTGCATCTACTAAAGCTTTCACGCGGTCGATAGTATCGAAAGTCACACCAACAGCAGCTGCAACGCGCAAACGACCTAATTTATCCTTACACGAATTGGGATGTTGTCTAACTTTTATAATGTCGCGATAGGTAATTAAACCAATCAAACGATTATTAGCGTCAACGACAGGTAATTTTTCTATTTTGTTTTCTTGCAAAATACCCTCTGCTGTATGCAAATCTGTTCCATCACCTGTAGTAATGATATTTTCGGAAGTCATAATTTCTTTAACCGGTCGATCTCCTTTTTTCTCAAAACGCAAATCGCGATTGGTCAAGATTCCTTTTAAAATTCGATTTTCATCCACAACTGGAATCCCACCGATGCTATTTTCACGCATTAAAGCCAAAGCATCTCGCACTAAAGCATCTTCAGGGAGTGTAATGGGATCGATAATCATTCCACTTTCGGAACGTTTCACTTTACGAACATGCATCGCTTGCATCTCGATGGACATGTTTTTGTGAATCACCCCAATTCCACCTTGTTGCGCAATTGCGATTGCCAAAGTTGCTTCTGTTACTGTGTCCATTGCAGCAGAGACAATTGGTGCATTTACAGTGATATTTCGGGTGAACTTACTTTTCAATTCTACCTCTCTCGGCAAGACTTCAGAAAAAGCCGGAACGAGCAAAACATCGTCATACGTTAAACCTTCGGGAATTTGTTGGAGATTGGTCAAAGACATGTGAACTTATTTTTAAATAAATTCCTGCAAATGTAACAAAAATAATGGAGAAAGCATCTTATTAAGCGGGGTTTAAAGTGCTAAAATTTGCCAATTCACGTTTGTTAAATTACTGCAAATTTCTATTGTCAGAATTATAAAATTTGTAAACTTGTTTAAGAAATAGAATATGAAAAAAATCACCTTACTCTTATTCTTGGTTATTACAGGAATTTCATTTGGGCAACGCCATGACATTGACCCTTCAAAAATGATTCAACTTTCAGGAGTTGTTGTTTCTGAAGGCGATTTAGACCCAATGCCCTACATCACCGTTTATGACAAATCGATTCGTAAAGGTGTTATTGCAGATTATTATGGTTTCTTTTCGATGGTATCTTTTCCGGGAGACACGGTTTATTTCTCTTATTTCGGCTTTCAAACTTCGACCTATATTGTTCCTGATACCTTGAAAGAAGACCGTTACAGCATTATTCACATGCTACAACGAGACACTGTAAATCTACCTGAGGTTACCGTTTATCCTTGGCCATCAAAAGAAGAATTTGCTAATTATTTTGTGAATATGAAGCCGTATGATGATGCTATGCGCAAAGCACAACGAGAACTTTCAGGAGAATCACTTGCTTTTGTTGCTGCACGATTAGACAATGATGCAAGTTTAGCTTCTGGATATGCTTTCAATCAACGCTATACCAAATTGTACACTAACGGTCAATTACCTGTAAATAACTTGTTGAATCCTTATTCGTGGGCGAAGTTGGTGAAAGATTGGAAAGACGGAAAACTTAAGCGGGAATAAATCGTAATTTTGGCGTCTGAATTTTTGTATGAACGCACAATTTATCTCACGTAAGCAAACAGGACTTTTTAGCGAAAAACAGCTACTTCTTTCTGAACATCAAGAACAACTAACTTCCTTTATTGGACTACCTTTTTCGAGAGAACATTTTGAAAAACAAATCCAAGTAAAATCAAATGCTTATCCTTCTATTCAACGAACAATTCTTGTTGAGGAATTGCAAAAAAAATATGCTTTCTTACCTGAAAATAGTGCCGTTTTCCAACAAATTCAACTTTTAAAAAAAGAAACTACATTCTCGATTACCACAGGTCATCAGCTAAGTTTGTTGACTGGTCCGCTTTATTTTATTTTAAAAATTGCGCATGTCATCAAGTTGTGTAAAGAGTTAAAAGCGTTTTATCCGCAATACGATTTTATTCCTGTTTATTGGATGGCTTCCGAAGATCATGATTTTGATGAAATCAAGTCCTTGAAAATCTTTGGGAAAGAACTAACTTGGAACAAAGAAGCAACAGGAGCAGTTGGAAGATTAAACTTGGATGGTTTTGATGAAGTTAAGCAACAATTTCAATCCTTTTTTGAATCACATCCTGCGAGTGAAATCCATGCATTACTCACTAATTTCAAGAATGAACCAACCTATGGAGAGGCATTCTTTCAATTCATTCATACCCTATTTGAACAAGAAGGATTAGTGATTTTAGACGGTGATAATACTGTTTTGAAGCAATCCTTTTCTCCTGTTTTCAAAAAAGAAATACGGGAACAATTTTCCTTTAAACGTGTAAGCGAAGCGACTAAATTATTGGAGGAAAAGGGATTTAAAATTCAAGTAAACCCAAGAGAAATCAACCTATTTTATCTAAATGAAAATAAGCGAGAGCGCTTGATTCAACATGAAAATAGCTTTAAAGCGGGAGACAAACCATTTTCTGAAAGTGATTTGCTTGCTGAATTGCATTCAAATCCTGATAACTTTTCACCGAATGTGGTTTTACGTCCACTCTATCAAGAATGGATTCTACCCAATTTGGCATATATCGGAGGAGTTGGAGAATTGAATTATTGGCTGCAATTAAAAGGCGTATTTGAAGAGGCAAGTGTCCCCTATCCTATCATTCAACCACGTACGAGTGCACTTTGGCTCGACACGGTCACTCAAAAAAAATGGGAGCAACTTT
The DNA here is from genome assembly GCA_964534495.1 of uncultured Lishizhenia sp. Lineage (GTDB taxonomy): Bacteria > Bacteroidota > Bacteroidia > Flavobacteriales_D > Crocinitomicaceae > UBA952. The sequence goes on along the minus strand of CAZHPL010000261.1, from coordinate 1,049 downwards.
CATTGGATAACGAACAATTATTTGCGCCAATTCATGCCTTGAAAAAAAACTATCTCGCCAGTCATGAAGAAGAATCCATCGACTTTCAATTACTTGATTTTCAATTAGAAAACCTAATTTCAGAATGGCAGAAAAAAGCAAACGATACCGATCCTTCTTTGTCGACTTGGGTGAATGCGGAATGGGTTCGCATTTCGAAACAAACCGATGTCATGAAGCAAAAAATGGAAAAAGCTGTGAAATCAAAGCATGAGAAAGCACTAAAAACCATTGAACAAGTTAAGGAAAAACTATTTCCTGATGGAGGATTGCAAGAACGAAGTGTTAATTTCTTTCAATTCTGTCCAGATGGAAATTACACCCAACGCGTACAAAACTTAATTGAAATAATGAAACCTTTTAGCAGTGATTTCATTATCCTACAAGATTAAAATGACATCATGCGCCTATTTCTCTCTTTTTTCATCTCCATTCTTTTATTCCCATTTAACGGATGTCAACAAGCAAGTGCCTCCAAAAAGTCGACGCAAATACTAACGCATCCAGAAAAATCTGAATTTGAAAAAGAGGAAATATACAAGGTTTCTATTGTGAAAGACACTTTTTACGCAGCATACAACGGACCTGATTTTTATGCCGGAGAAGACATCGCACATCAACTTTCAAATTACGTTGCGGACACTTTAGGCAAATACTTGAAAGCACAATACAAATCTGGGAAATTCACTAAGGTTGACTTAAAAAATAGTCAAATTGCCATTATTTCAACTGGTAAAGACAGTTCAAATTTCACCATGAAAATGCCTTTAATCAAGGTCTCGAAAACAGATGCGACTACTTGTATCGACCACCGAGGAAGTTGGGTAAACAATATTCAGCAAGTGGAATTTGACTTACGAGAATTTCTTTCCGCGTTAAAAGCCAAAGGATTTTATGACATTGAGAAAAAACGCTTTGAAACCGAAAGTGGCTATTATGAATACTGGATTCAATACAAACATCCAGCTTTACAAAGTGAATAAGAAATCGTGACTCATTATTTGTTGTAG
>CAZHPL010000260.1:0-4246 GCA_964534495.1 uncultured Lishizhenia sp. | reverse complement strand
ATAGACGAATTTGGTTCCATCTTTCCAAAAACCACGTAAATAATTGTAGTAATCCGAAGCATTAATGGGGTCTGTTTGACTTGGATTGGCGCCATTTGTGGTGTTGGAATAATATAAGAATCGTCTCATCCCAAAACGTTCGTTATCAATGATGCCGTCGCCGTAGCCAATTCCGTTTAACGCTTCGTTTGTACCAATTCCAAAAGCATTGTCGATGCCATCATTATCCTGATACGGCCCTTCGAAAAAATCTACTCCAACTGCTGGAGGCGAACTTCCGTAACCTTTAAACCCGGAGTTGTTTCCATCGTAATTATCGCCATTGTAATAATATCCTAATCCGCGATTGACGTCGCAACCCGTGTAATCATCAAATGGGTCACCCAAAGCGCCATCGGTGAAAAAGCCAAAATAGGTATTGTATAAGGTTTGCGTACCACGATTGATTAATTCGTAGTTGTAAAACGTCATATTGTTGATTTCGTCATTCGAAGCGAAGGCAAAAGCTTGTGCTCTGATTTCCATTCCAATGGCATCGGCTCCCGTTTCAGTATGGATGTTTCCTTTGTCGTTCATGACCCACCAATAATTGATGTCTCCATAGAGTGAAACTTCACGGTCTACTGAACATTGTTTCGTTTTCTTGATGTCATGCCAAGGAAAATCGCCGTCGTGCCAATCGTATTTCCCATCGCTATTGTAATCAAAGAAAGGAGCGAGATAATAATCTTGTCCCATCGAAACGTCCCCATGTGCAGGCCAATTTTTTACAATTTCAGGAACTTTGTAATTGGGAAATAATTCACTTTGAGTGTTGGTTCCATTTTGTTGATCCGCTCTACCCGCTTCAAACCAAGCATTGAATTCGCGAATCATGTCTTGTGTTGTAATGAAATGACGATCGTATTTATCACAGTTGTCATACGTTGTTTCTGCATACACTTTTGATAAAGGTCCCGTCCAATAATCTTGTCCGTTTCGATAGCGTAAGGCGGCTAATTTCAATTGATTATTGACATCCGTTCCTCCGAGCCATAAAGCAGCTGTAAACAAAGCCATGATTCCTGAGTTCTTTGGAACTTCGTATTGCGAATAATCTTGCTTGGGCACTTGCCATAGATTTCCAGCTGTATGCACCATAGCACGCACGTTGTTTATTTCCAAATAAGTGGTCGTGGTTGGAGGAGCACACCCAGCAGCTTTTGGAGGTGGCGTTTTGATTTTGTAGGTTCCATCGTACACTTGTGCGTATGCGATTTGACCCAAAATGAGTATGAATGTTAAAATTTGTAGTCTCACAAGAAAGATTTTCGGTTTGAAGATAGCCAAAATTACCCTAACCTTTACATTTGTTACATGAATTGCTTTTCTCAAGTGCGAAAGGGCAATTATTTCTGAAATGAAGACGAGTAACAACGTATAAATAAACAAACTATGAAAGAAATCACCAATCAAGAAGACGTTGCTTTGTTAGTACATACTTTTTACGATAAAGTTAGACGTGATGTGCAATTAGCACCTTTTTTCACGCATCTCGATTTTGAAACGCACATGCCAAAAATGATTCATTTTTGGAGTTTTGTGTTGTTGGATGTTTCTGGCTACACGACCAATGTGACCGAAAAACATCTTTCCATGCCTTTGAAAAAAGAACATTTTGAGCGTTGGCTTGAACTCTTTCATGAAACCTTGGACGAATTATTTGAAGGTGAAAAAGTAAAAATAGCAAAAGACAGAGCGAAAATTATTGCTTGGACGATTGAAAGTAAAGTGAAATAAGATGGCACGAATACACAGTTTTGAATTTGGTGACCAACAATGGTTTCCCAGTTTTTTAAGAGATTACGAAACGGATTTTTTGCGCTTTTTGGCAGTAAAAGCAAAATTATTTTCTCCAGCAAAACCAATTTTAGAGGAAATGTTACATCAACAAAATTGTACGCAATTAATAGATATTGCTTCCGGAGGAGGGGGAAGTGTTACCGCACTTTTTGAGGAAATGCATCAAGAGAATCCTGAATTGAAATTGCTTTTAACGGATTATTTTCCAAACATCCCTGCGTTTCAGCAAGAAATCAAAGACAAGCAAGGTGTTTCTTACAGCGAAAAATCCATTGATGCGCGTAAGGTTCCAACTGAATTGAAAGGTTTGCGTACACAGTTTTTGTCTTTTCATCATTTTAAGCCTAATGATGCCATTTTAATACTCCAAAATGCAGTTGACAGTGATTCACCAATTGCGATTTTTGAAGGACAAGAAAGAACGTTTGCTAGTATATTTGCAATGGCTCTCTCACCAATCTCGGTGCTATTAACGACGCCTTTTATTCGTCCTTTTCGATTTGGGAGAATTCTTTTTACGTATTTCATCCCTATTTTACCCTTGATTGTTTGTTGGGATGGAATCATTTCTTCATTGCGTACTTACAACGAACATGAAATGCAAGACTTAATTCAGCAAGTAAAAGGAAATGAGCGTTTTGAGTGGCAAGTGGGCAGATTGAAATCAGGGGCTGGAGCTATTTTGTTTCTTACTGGGATTCCTAAACGTTAATTTTAACAAGTAGTTCAAATATTGAATTACATTTGCTTTCTAACCTAAATAACTACTATGCTACTCGATGAAAATGTTGTTGAAAAACACAGCTACAAATCTTTTGAATTTCCGCTAAGTTTCACTTTTAAATTGGGAACACTAGCAAATGATTTTGTTGCGAAAGACACGAATGGCGCAACCTTGGCCTATGTCAGACAAAAAATGTTCAAGTTCAAAGAAGCTGTGCAGGTTTACAACAATGAAAGTAAAGCCAATGTGTTGTATACCATTAACGCAAACAAAGTAATTGATTGGAGCGCGAGTTATTTTTTCGCTGATAACACTGGGCAAACCATAGGTCATGTTGGAAGAAAGGGATTTAAGTCTTTGTGGAAAGCACATTATGAAATTTTCGACGAAAAAGGTGAATCTGATTTTCTCATCCAAGAGGAAAACCCCATGGCAAAAGTGTTTGATGTTTTATTAAGCGAGATTCCATTGTTAGGTTTATTGACAGGCTTATTGTTCAATCCGAAATATGGAGTAAAAAACAGTAAGGGAGAAACGGTAGTGCGTTTGAGCAAGAAAGCATCTTTGTTTGGAAGAAAGTTTGAAGTAGAAAAATTGGGAGAATTGAATCCGGGTGACGACGAACGTATTTTGCTTTCACTTATGATGATGTCACTCCTTGAAAGAAGAAGAGGGTAGGCTTTGCATTTTCCCCAACCGAACTAGAAATACACAACCTCACGTTTAATACTTCTTTGTTAAACTGAATTTTCGTTTGAATCTGCTCGTATTTTCGTAACATGGCAAAAAAGGCGGACGAATTCAGCAAACGTGGACTAAGAACAAGTTACATTTCAACCGTGATCGGCATTTCATTGGTGTTGTTCATGATTGGTTTGGTTTTAGGTGGCGTTTTTGGTTTAAAAAGTTTTGAAAGACAAGCAAAAGAAAGCTTGCAAGGAGATATTTTCTTCAAATCGGAATTGAACGACACAGACATCAAGCAGGTGGAACAGCAGTTGAAAAGTTGGCCTGAATTTAAGGAAGTGTATTTTGTTTCACCCGAAAGAGCTATTCAGGAATTTGGTGGAGAAGGGGAGAGTCAGAAAGAAATGTTGTCCATTTTAAACGGTGAAAATCCCTTGCCTGCTACGATTGGTTTTCGTCCAAAAGCTGAATTTGTCAATAAAGCAGGAATGCAACAAATTGAAAGTAAGCTCCTAGCGAAATTTGGCGATGAAATCGATGAGGTGAACTACGATAAATATTCACTTGAAAAAGTAAACATTGGCTTTAAACAGTTTGTGTTTTTATTCCTTTCGGTCGCTGCATTACTCATCATGATTGCCGTTGCGATGATCAATAACACGATTCGATTGTCTTTGTATTCGAAGCGTTTCACCGTGAAAACCATGCAACTTGTGGGTGCAACAAGTGGTTTTATTCGCAAGCCATTTATTTATCAAGCTGTTTTGCAAGGATTAGTATCAGCCTTTATCGGGTTAACGTTGCTCCTTACCGTTTTCTTTGGTTTGAACAACTTATTGGAGACTTTTGAAATCAGTTATACCCTTCCTACATTTTTATTACTCGTGGGTTCTTTGATGTTAATTGGCGTTTTTATTACAGTAATTTCTACTTGGTTCGCATTAAACAAGTATCTTCGTATGAAATTGGACGATTTATATTGATTTTCTATGA
>CAZHPL010000259.1:0-4254 GCA_964534495.1 uncultured Lishizhenia sp. | reverse complement strand
ATGCAGACAGGTTGTTTCATTTAATTCATGTAATTAATTGTAAATCAGAGTTTAGAATCTTCTAAACACTAAAATACAATACTTTTTTTTTGCCAAATTAATCAATAAAATCCAACTATTTTGTCAGTAAAAACCCTGAATTTGCGTCTTTTTTTGCGGTTTTGTGAAATTAAAGTAATTGATTTTATTTGATATTAGATTTATTATTTGCCTTATTAGGTATAATGGCAAATTGATCACCAGAATCAAAACAATTTTACTTTCAAGATTTTGTTATTTTTCTTCAGTTTGTACATTAACTTTTTTTACCTGATGATAAATGAATAAACCAGCGCCAATTATAACAACTCCAATAAGTATTTTTGGCAAAATGGAATTGTTAGGATTATTGACTTGTGTTGTTTTCGATAACTGATCTAACGGTATAATATTAAATTTCTCAAGCGTGTTCATCATCTTTATTTTGATTAATAATTTCAATGTCATTGTCAGTATGCCACACTAGATAAATATTTCCATAAATCGGTGATTTAGTTCCGAAGTGGTTTTCAAAGAAACGATCTTCATCATCAACTGTAAAACCTAAATTTTGAAGTGTTTTCCAATTCGTCAATTTGGATTTTTGATTACCTAAAATATCTTGTAATATTTTGATTTTTCTATTTAACAGTGTTTTTGCTATTTCAGCATCGAGATTTTTATAATCTTTATTTTCCGGTTCAAAAAGTAATTTCAAGGGTGGCCTTTCGGGTCGTTTTACTTCAACACCAAATTCAAGTAGTTCTTTTTTAAGTCTTTTAAACCGGTGCTTACAAAAATTTTTTATGCCGTTTTTTTCCGGGCAATAAATACGGTTCATGTGGTCAGCAACAAATGCTTGTTTACAATAGGGACAAATTCTTTTATATTCACCACGAGGGTCGAAGAAATTTTCTAGTGTCATACCTTTTCTTTTACAGTTAATATTTGCTTTATTAGTTTTGAAAGAGTTTTTTACCGGGATTTATTTTTGTTTCTTCTATTTGCTAAACTAGTATTGAAATCATTTTCCTCTTCAGATATAGTTTTGAATTTATTCGAGTTCATCCAATCTATTAGCTCGTTTCTTTTGAATCGAAGAAGCTTTGTTCCTTTCGGCTTATGAAATGGAATTTCATTAAGGTGACATTTTGTTCGAATAGTCGAAATAGCAAGCCCGGTTAGTTTACTAGCTTCGTCTATGAGAATCTCATTTTTTTTCGCTTCTTGTTGTGCCGTTGAAAGTCGATTATGATGCTGTTCATGAAAGGACATGAGCTGCTTGTTAAGGTTTATGTATTCACCTATTGTTAAAGTGAATAAAGGCTTTTCTAAGTTATATTCCATAATGAATTATTTGCTTTTTCAGGGAACAATATTATGTTGTTTCTCAAAAAAGAAATAAATGAAAAATGGATAACTCCGAGTGTCTTCCGAGTGTTTATTCGCTGAAGATCAACTAATACTAAGGTTTTGAAATAGAATTTATTTTATTTTAATTAACCGAGTCTCCGAGTCTCCGAGTGTTTCAAATCATAAAATATTACAATTTTTCTAATATTGCCATTAGTTTATCCTTCTTATTTTTAACGCCTTTTGCTTTTGAAAGTTGATTAACTTCAATTTGTTTCCCATTTTTTGTAAAACAGTTACAAGTCGTTTCCCATAATCCATTTTTTATTGGATTTATTTTCTTTAAATCGTAATTTAGAATTGACACGAAAATATTCAATTCATAATAGGAGCCTTTCCACTCGATTCTATTTTTAGGATCTATTTCTATACCAGAAAGAATGTCCTTTAGTTGTTGAACTCTAGTTGATTCATGAAAGAAATCTTTTTTTAGCTCTTTCATTATTTCTGAAAAATCGTAAGCTTTATTTACAAAGTACTCTGAAAAATCGTTAACACCCTTTAGTTTGAATGCGTGATTGGGAATGAAATTACTTTTAACTCCTTTGTTGCTTCTTCTAGCTTTAATCGTATTTTCATTTGCCTTTTCAGTCATCCAATCTTGAGTAGTTTGAACTACTTGTGTCGAAAGTAAATCATTGTATTGACGAAGGCAAAGGTTTAAAAAGGTAAAAAAATCAGTTTTGTTGTTATTAAAATTACTTAGTAATTGAAAATCTAAAAAGCAATAAATTTCAAAAATATTTTCGTGATACCTTCTTAAAAATAGGGTAAACCAGAAATCGAAATTTGAATCAGTTTTTGATATATAAATGGGCGTGCAAAAACTATAACAATTCTCCTTTTTATCAAAAAAATATTCAATTTGAAATAGTTTTTTGAATGATAAAACACTAATTAAATAAAGGTTCATTTTTCGGGAAAAGTAACTTTTAAAGCTTTCATTTCCGTTCTCATCAAAATTGAAATCAGGTTCTCCTTTTAAAACAATAAGATCTCTTAGTTTATGGATTAAGTTTGATGCCAGTTCATTATTACAGTTTTCTGAGAATACAATACTTCTCTCATACATCCAAATTTCAGCCGTGTTAATACTATATTGGTTTATGTCTTCAGAATATGAATTATTTGTTTGGTCGTGGTTCATTTTGCTTAAATTAAATTTTCATTAGCATTATCTAAAACTTCGTTCATAAAGGATTGCAAATAGATACTTGTTGTTTTTTCACTATCATGCCCCATGCTTTCACTGATTATTGAGATTCCAATTCCGTTTTGTTTTTGAATGCTCGCCCAACTGTGTCTTGCTACATAATGTGTTATACTATGAGTTGCTTGAATACCAACTTTTTTAGCAATTTCTTTTAAATCGCTATTTACTCTTTTATTGATCTTTTTAATCCTGTCAATTTTACTTTGTTGGGTAATATGTTTATTATGATCAAGAATTGGGAAAATGTACTCATTTGGATTAACATTTTCTTTAATGTAGTAATCTAGGATAGCTTGAGTTCTTGGTTGTATTTTTATATCGAAATTTTTACCAGTTTTTGCTCTTTTATATAAAATACGATTATAAAGGATGTTCGACCATTTAAGTTGTGCGAGGTCTATGAAATTCATTCCAATATTGTAGAAACTAAAAAGAAAATAATTCCTTGAATGCCAGAGGCTTGAATTGAACTCTACTTCATAATTAATAATTTTAATCATTTCTTCTTTTGTAATAGCTCTCTTTTGAGTTTCATTATTTAATTTAGAAATCTTATAGGAATTGAATGCATAGTCTTTTTGATCACAATGCCCTTCTTTTATTGCAAGATTAACAATTGCTCTTAATGTTCTCATGTAAACACTGATTGAATTTTCGCTTACCCCTCGTTGTAAAAAATCTTCTTCATACTTTGTTAAAAATGAATAAGTTATTTCAGAAAAATTTAGGTCTTTATCGTTTCTGAATTTTTTTAGAGATCTAAGTAAATCTTTTTTAACAGCTGCATCACCAAGTCGATTTGTATTTTTCAGTCTTTCAATTATTTGTTCACAATATTTGAAGAGTGTAACTTTTTGAATAGAATTATAGAATTTTGCTTCAATATCCTCAATTGTATATGCTCTTTTTTCATTTTCAAAATCAAGAATTATTTCATCTATTTCAAATTTCTTTTTATGGATAAGATGATTAGCTTTTTTGAAATTAGAGTAACCTCTTGTCAATAAGTTTTGCGAATCATCCCAAAATTTAGATAGGGTAGAGATACCAAGTGATATATACTTTGTTTTTCTGTCTACTATGATTCGTATCATAATAGGGTGTTCTCCATTTTTTAGCGTTTTTGATTTGTATAATACAATTTTTGTAGATGCCATTATAATTGGTTTAAACATGGTTTAAACAAAAGTACAAAACAAATCTAAATAAACACAAACATTATTTTTTAAATATATTTTGTAAATAATTGAAAATGAGGTTATAAAATAGAATAATTAATAATTGATAAACATCACAAAGTACTCAATAAACTGCCTTCTAAGCAGTAGGTCTTTGGTTCGAATCCAAACGGGATCACTTTTATGAAGCCAATTTATTGTAAATCAATAGATTGGCTTTTTTTGTTTCTACGCAAGTTTCCCACATAATCGTTTTTTGAAAAATCGAATCATGACAAAGACATGAATCTGAGTTTATTTTTAGATAAAATAGATTAATTCAAAAGATTGGAATAAATTGCATTTGATTTTCCTTACGTTAGGGATTGTAGCGATAGCCCACAGTGAGGAACGAACGAGGATTTGTAGCGGAAAGCCCGACCCTGAAAAAAA
>CAZHPL010000258.1:3591-4263 GCA_964534495.1 uncultured Lishizhenia sp. | reverse complement strand
ATAAGAAATGAATAAATTAAATAACTTTTTCAAAAAGGATTACGCCAGAACAATTGAAACTGTAATCAAAGCTGGCGACCAGAAACATATCTTTCAAGAAGTAGATGAGTATGTAATTACCAGAGATGTATCCAAGAAATTAGGCAACTTTTTTGATGCTTATAACGACGCAGGTGGCACAAATGGAGTTTGGATATCTGGTTTTTTTGGATCAGGAAAGTCTCACTTATTGAAAATTTTAAGTTATGTACTGGAAAATAAAGAATTGAGTGGTCAAAAATTGGGGGAACTATTTGCAGAGAAGTCCATTGATGATGTTAAGTTAAAGGCTGATATCCAAAATGCCATTCGTAAGTTTCAATCTGAAAGCATCTTGTTTAATATTGACGAACAAGCTCAAATCACTAGTAAGGCAGATGCAAATGCGATTTTACAGGTGTTTTATAAGGTTTTCTATGATCATCAAGGTTTCTATGGTTTTCAGCCCCATATTGCTGATTTTGAGTCCTATTTAAGTAAGGAAGGCAAACTAGAGCAATTTAAAGAAGAATTTGAAATAGCTTTTGGAGATTCATGGGTTAATGCTAGAATGAACTATGTTGCTAAAAAAGTAAATGATTCAATTTCAATTGCATGTGGAAAAATATACAAAGAAGACCCTCTTAAATATGA
>CAZHPL010000258.1:0-3581 GCA_964534495.1 uncultured Lishizhenia sp. | reverse complement strand
TAAAGTAAACGACTATATCAAATCTAAACCAGGCAGATTTCGTTTAAATTTCTTCGTTGATGAAGTAGGACAGTACATTGCTGAGAATACAAAATTGATGCTTAATCTTCAAACCATTGCCGAATCATTAAACACAAAATGTAATGGCAATAGTTGGGTAATTGTTACCTCGCAAGAAGATCTTGAAAGTTTGGTTGGTGATGACTCAGGTATACAATCAGATGATTTCTCCAAAATTCAAGGTCGTTTTAGAGTCCGTATGCCATTAACTTCTTCCAACGTGGACGAGGTTATCGAAAGAAGACTACTGGAAAAAAATGATGATGGAAAAATAAACCTTGAAAAGTTCTATTCTGTAGAAGGAGATAATATTAAAACACTTCTTTCCTTCACAGAAGCTGGGATGCAATTTAAGGGGTATCAAGGCAATAATGACTTTGTACGTAAGTATCCGTTTATTCCTTACCAATTCGACTTGTTTCAACAATGTATAAAAGCATTGTCCCGACATAATGTATTTCAGGGAAAGCACCAATCTGTTGGTGAACGATCCATGTTGGGTGTATTTCAAGAAGTATTGAAAAACTCTGATTTTACCAATATCGAATCAATCGTAAGTTTTGATAAGATGTTTGAAGGAATCCGAGCATCACTCAGAGCAGAGTCTCAAAACTCAATCTTACTAGCGGAAAGACAATTGTCAGATCAATTGGCTGTTAGAGTTTTAAAGGTTTTATTCTTGATTAAGTATTATGATAACTTTAAATCAACTGCTCGAAATATCAGTGTTCTATTATTAGATACCCTTAAAACTAATTCTGTAAATCACCTGAAACAAATCGAGGTGGCCTTAAATTTACTGGAACAACAAACTTACATTCAACGTAAAGGAGAAATCTATGAGTATTTGACCAATGATGAAAAAGATATTGAAGATGAAATCAAAAACACTGAGATAGATAATTCTCAAGTTGGATTACTTATTAATGAATTGGTGTTTGACGGAATAATCAAAGATCAAAAAATTCGATATTTAATCAACAAACAAGATTTTGAATATACCAGAAAAGTAGATGGTGCGATGTATGGTCGTGAAAAAGAACTCAAAATAGAAATAGTTACTCCAAACAGTGATAACTATAAACACGACTCCTATTTCTCTGGAACATCAATGGGTGATAATACCCTAATGATTGTAAAATTACCTGAAGACAAAAGATTAATACATGACGTACGTTTAGCAATTAAGACTGACAAATACATCAAACAAAATCAGTCTTCTTCAAACAATGAAAGTAAAACTCGCATCCTACATGACAAAGGACAACAAAATCGAGAGCGTAAGAGATTGTTGGAAAATTCCTTAAATAGCCTACTTGCACAATCTACTATTTACATGGGTGGTAGTGAGTATCGTGGATCTTCAAGCTCAGATGGCAGAACAAAGTTGTTTGATGCTTCACAAAGTCTGATCCAGTTAGCCTATCCTAAATTAGAGCAATTAGGTACAAAAAATTTGGATGAAGCTCAGTTAAGAATAATCATGTCTCAAGGTCAACCAGATTTATTTGGGGGTGATGACAGCATGATATCTGCTCCAGAGAAAGAAATGTTGAATTTGATAGAAAGAAGGAAGAACCAACACGATAGAACCTCGTTATCTGACCTCAAAGAGCACTTCTCTAAAAAACCATATGGTTGGAACCAAATGGCTATTTGGTGTGTCTGTGGTCTCTTATTTAAGCGTGGCAAAATCGAGGTCAAACAAGATACTAATGTCTTGAACGATGCTACATTCCAAGAAGCTTTGAATAATAACAGAAATTGGCTAAACACTTTAATTGTCCCTCAGGTTGAATTTGATCGCAATCAAATAAACAAGTTGAAGAAATTCTATCAGGACGCTTTTGATGAAACTAACCCTTACAGTGAGGCCAAAGAAGTTGCAAACCATTTCAAACAGAAAGCTCTCAAGGAAGTACAAGAAATTAAAACACTTTTGACACAGGATCGACAATATCCTTTTGTAAAATCTTTGGAGCCACTTGCATCGAGTTTAAGTAAATTGGCTGAAATGGACTACGCCACTTTAATAACCAGTTTTGATAAGTTTGAAGAAGCTATACTTAATGACAAAGATTATATCCTCAATCCTATTAGACAGTTCTGGAATGGTGAGCAAAAAAACATCTTTGATAGAATTATTGTATTTCAAACTGGTAATCAGGCGAACTTTGATTACATAGATGCTACGGAAAAATCACTTCTTTCTTCAGTGCACGAAAATCAAGCTCCTTATGGCGGTAACCTAATCCGACAAGCAAAGGATGCTATGGACACTTTGGAACAAAGGATTAAATCTAAGATTGAGATAGAACGAGATGCTACGATTAAAGAGGCTAACTATAAGAAACTTCAAATTATTCAACAAGAGGGGTTTGATAAATTAAGTCCTGCTCAACAAGATTCGTTAACAAAACCATTTTCTGACATCATCACAAAAGCCAAAGATCAAGTTTATATAGCAAATCTTATACTTGATCGTGAATCTTTAGGGTCAGTTTTAACTAGGCAGCTCAATGAACTTCAAAGATTATCAGTGAAAGAGAATGGAGGGGATGATTTTGGTAAAGAGTTACCCAAGGAGCTTTTCATTAATGTTAGAAACGTCGAAAAGCATATTCAATTTGAAAAGACGCAATTAACCACAGAGGAAGATGTAGAAGATTACATCAATCAGTTAAAGACTGAAATGATGAAACAAATCAACGCTAATCGCAAAATCACTTTGAACTAATGAATACTACTCAACTTAAAAAATTTGCTCAGGGTGCCCGTTTAAAATTGCTCGAACAAGTCGAAGCAAAACTGAATTTTGTTTTGACCCATGATACTGCGGAACTTAGAGGTAAAGCCGAGACTGTTCGCAAACTCAAGGAAGAGCTTGCTAAAATAGGTCAAAAAGCGTTAGTTGATAAAGTCGCCTATACATGGTTCAACCGCTTGATTGCATTGCGATTTATGGATGCCAATGGTTATCAACCATTGGGTATTTCCATAATATCTCCATCGGGATTAACGAACAGTGTCAGTCCTCAAATACTCGAAGAGATTCATTCAGGGAACTTTCCAAGTGAGTTAAAAATAAATCGCAATGAAATTCTAGATATTCTGGATGGACGTGCTATTAGTAATAACCCAGACAACGATGTTTATAAGCAATTATTAGTTGCGGCCTGTAACCACTTAAGTTCTTCGTTACCATTCTTATTTGAGCGAATAGACGATTACACGGAGCTTTTGATCCCAGACGACCTTACATCTCCATTCAGCATAATTCGAGACGTTGTAGTTGGAATGTCACAAGAAGATTGTTCTGAAGTTGAAATCATAGGCTGGCTCTACCAATTCTATATTTCTGAGAAGAAGGACGAAGTATTCGCATCAAAATCGGCAGTAAAAAAAGAAGATATACCAGCTGCTACACAGTTATTTACCCCTAGGTGGATTGTGGAGTATATGGTTCAAAACACAGTTGGTAAATTATGGCTACAGAATAAACCAAGCTCTAAGCTAAGAGA
>CAZHPL010000257.1:2751-4297 GCA_964534495.1 uncultured Lishizhenia sp. | reverse complement strand
GCCAAAGACCAGTTCCACCACCATTTACACCAGATGTTGCAGACGTACCACTTGATGCCGATGTACCTGCGGTAGCAGATGTGCCACTACTCCCAGAGGTGGCTGATGTGCCACTCGATGCCGAAGTACCAGAGCTGGCTGACGTGCCACTACTGGCAGATGTACCAGAACTACCTGCTGTACCAGCAGTTGCACTTGCTCCACCTCCACCACTAAATCCGAGATTACTATTTCCGAATGACATATCTTTTTATTTAGAATCCTACAACAATATCAATATTTCCTGAAACATGGGTAATGGTTATACCATCCAAAGGCGAAGCAGGCGATGATGCTGCATAATTAAAAACCTGACCCTCATTTAATGTAATGGGCGTAGGTAATACACCTTTGAACGGAAGATTTCCCGTAAAAAGTGCTTGAGCATCATTTTTCGTCTGAATAGACAAAACTTGTGCACCATCTTCCCGATTGAGCACAAGCGTTCCAGTTGTCAATGTTGTAGTATAAATCTGCATATTAAACTTGTATTTCAAAGTCCTCTTCTCGAAACAAATCAGCGAATGTAATAGTATCTATATACACTCCTCCATTGTAAACGAAAAGCAGAACATCTGGTTTATTTTTTTCGTTTGTTGTAGGTAAACACAACACTTTTGAATTTTCCAGAGGGAATTTGTAATTCTCTGAAAAACGCACCAAAGACTTGAGAATAAAGGGCGGAGCAAGTCTGCTATACCCTAAAAAATCAATTCTTACACCAAGTACACCCATTATATCTAACTCTTGTTTTGGGTCGTACTTTTCGCACAATGTGTACGTGTTTCCGTTTTCATTAAGTCCAAGAACTAATTGTACATCAGATAAATCTTTTTTCTCTCTGTCTGCATATCTTTTCATGCAGTTGTACATAATTTTCTTTGTTTCACTTTGAATAAAGTCAATCATATTTCGCTATTTTCTCTTAAATTCTCTCGTAAATTTAGAAAAAAACTTTCTAATCAGCCAATATTTCTTTTATTGTCGTATCATAAGAAATTGGAAGCGTAGCTTTTACAAAACCACTCTTCAATTTTCCGTACCCACGTACCGAAACTGCGGCATCTTTTTGTCTCAAAGCATAGGAAACGATGTCCACCGCATTACCTAATACCAGTTGTGGATTAAGTGTGAAATTAAAAGGTATCACAGTTGACCCTTTTGCTGGTATTACGAAGGGTGTAGTGTCCTCAATATACCCTACTTTCTTACCATTAAAGTAAAAATCAAGGTAAAATTGCTCTACTACGACCTCAATATCAGCTTGACTACCAAACATTACGGATATTGTACCCTTAATTTTCTTCAAATCAAAGGTGGATAGGTTAAAATCTACAATTTTATAGGTATAATTCTCCAAAAGCATAGCCTGCCTTCTTGCATAATTATACAAGGCGAAGCCAAAAAGGGCTACACCACTCAAAATTGCTATTCCTATAACTTTTCCTTTTGTCATCTTATATTATTGATACACCAATTCTTGAGAGAATTTGATTTACACGTTCAG
>CAZHPL010000257.1:0-2741 GCA_964534495.1 uncultured Lishizhenia sp. | reverse complement strand
CATTCCAAGTTCCACTACTGATAGTCCTTGTTCCGAAAGCTCTTACAAGAGAATCCCACTCTTGTTTTGACTTAATCTTTTTTAATTCAGTTTCTATTGTGTTATTTCCAGTACCATAACCATTCATAGCGTCAAACAAACTATTTGCAATAGGCAGCATTTTTTGGTCGATTTCCTCATCTCCTCTTCCTCCTTCTCTCTTTCCGCCTTTGCCTGCACTTGGTCGTAACAAAAAGTAATATGCGGCTGCTCCAAGAACAACTACAACAGCAGTGGTTACAAGTGTTTTATTCTTTTTCATTTTTTTTGTTTTATAGTATCCCGAATAAGCCGAGTCCAAGCAATCCGCTTGATTCGTCTGTAATCATTTGTTTATTTTGACGCAATCTATTGATGATTACGATGCCAGCAAGTACAATACCAACTGTGATAACTGTTTTTTTTGTTTTGCTTGTCATATTCTATAAGTTATACCTTTTCTCGCCCAATTATTATTTATATTATCGACACGATAGTTTGTTATTCCGCCCCACTCGTTACCTAATTCAGCCTTTACGGTTGTAAGTAAATCTTCTGCACCACCTGCTGGTATTCCAAAGCAATATCTTTGTCTAAATCCGTATGCTTGAATAAGCAATGCAACATCAAGGTCATTTTGCATTCTCTTCAGTGTTTCTTCTACATCTGAATAAGCATCTCCTGCACAATAACGCATACCTTCATAACAGGTGTTTGCAAATAACTTGTACTGTGAATCAGCAAATGATTGATTTTTAGTTTTCTTCAACCTTGCGATTTCGCTTGAAATATCTTTAGCTAATTGTTGATTCCTTAACTTTTTTGCACTCGGTATGATTATCCCAATAACTTTTTTACCGACTGCATAAACAATCACTAAACCTCCAACAACAACAACCCCTTTTGCCCACGATGGTAAATCATTATAGTAAGTACCAACTTTATCTAATTTCATAAAATTATATTTGTCTGGTGATGCCTTTACTTGATAGGCTTTTATTAATATTATCTATATAAGAACTGCCTAATTCATTTCTTAGTGTAGCCGAAAGGTCTCCTACAAAGTTTGATTGAAATATATTACCTCTACCAGAGCTAACCTCTCTTACACCATACGCATCATACAAAGCATCAAAATCTGCGTTATTTTTTAATTTATTTAATACTAAAGCGATTTCAACTTCGTCAGTACCATATCCATCACAAGCCTCAAAAATTTGGTTTGCAAGTGAGCGATAATCAAGTCCACTTGTAGTGCCGCCTCCTCCACTATTGCCTCCACCACCAGAATTACCACCACCACTACCATCACCATTATCGCCATCCCCATTGTTTCCGCCTTTAGGTGCTTTTACAAGTTTTAATGCGACAGCTCCGAGTACCGCTACGACAGCTACCGTAATTATTAGATTTCGTGTTTTGTTGTCCATTATACTAATTTTTTCATTATCGACAAGGGTCTTTTATGTATCTTATGTCAGGGTTAGTCGAAACACACTTACTTGGATTGTTAACGCAAGGCTTTGTACCAGCAGGACATTCTTTTTTATAACCATAATCCTCTTCATTGCTAAAATCCTCGATTGGTTGACAATAAGAATTACAAGGCGGTTTCTTACAATTAGGTTGTACTCTTATTTGACCAGCAGGGCAATCATCTTTTTTACCAGTAGGTTTTTGAGCTGCTGCTTTATTCCTTAATAACAAAAAGGCAACAAGAACTGCTGCTCCTACACCTAAATAAATTTTTGTATTATTTTCCATAATAATTTTTTAAATCAATACTGTTTCTACTGGCTTTGGCATAGGTTCTTCTTTTTTTATCACAATCACATCGCTTTTTTTAGCTTGTGTGTACAAAAGGTACAAGACTACTGCTAATCCAGATACAAGTAAACCATTTTTTAAATCATCATTCATATAAAAATGTGTTGTACTTTTCAAAATTGTCAATAAAGTTTTTAATCTTATCGTAACGTATCTTGTTTAATTCTGAAGGTGCGTTAAGAAAAGTTTTAGCGAATACTTCAAACGCTTCGATTCTCGGATAACCGAGACCTAAATAAATAAGCAGTCCATTCAAATCTGCTTCTACTTCATCATCTACGTTATCATTCAAATAGACATGGCTAAATTCATGTAATAATATAGCTAATCTATTTGGTACTGTGAAATCTAAAAATTGTTTTTTGGATATTTCAATGATACCAGTATCAATATCAATACGAGCAGGCGTTGTTTGCTCTACTCCATTATCTTCAATGATAGGAAGATACTTGATAACGAATTTTTTATCGTCTGATGTGTATGTTCCTGTGGGTAAAGAACCTGCATTAAAAGAAAATCTGGTAGCAAAATTCACGAAACTTCTTACGTGAGGATTTGAAAAATCGATTACATCCAGTTTTTTATCCAATGGTTCTTTTGTAATGGATTCAACTGAGAATGTATTGTCTCGACCTTCGGGCAGATTACCATTTTTTTCGTTATAGATTGATATTAGTGCATTCTGTGGACTAACAGGCATCCTTACAAAAAAAATACTTTCACCCTCGATAGTTTTATATCGGTCAGTGAAAGCTGTATTAGGCTGGTCTGCATCTAATACCCTAATGCGTATAGTTTCGGGCTGATATGTGCGTACCTTAATTAATAAAGTAAGTTCTTCATGTCTTGTAGGTACTTTGTATATCATGTGTCAAAACGTGGCTTTAAACCAAGTG
>CAZHPL010000256.1:0-4300 GCA_964534495.1 uncultured Lishizhenia sp. | reverse complement strand
GTTTTGCCACCGTCTGAACTTTTGTACAATGCACTATTGATTCCGCCTGAGTTGAAAGAATAAGCCGTTCTTCTAAATTCCCAAAAAGAAGCATATAAAACAGATGAGTTATTAGGGTCTAAAATCAAATCAGCACACCCTGTTTTTTCATTGATGTAAAAGATTTTATTCCATGTTTTACCACCATCTTCGCTTTTAAAAACACCGCGTCCTAAAACACCAACATAGATTGTAGATGGATTTTTCGGGTCAATTTGAATCGAAGAAATGCGCTCCGATTTCTCGAGTCCCATTTTGGTCCAGTTTTTACCGCCGTCATTTGTTTTGTAAATTCCATCACCAATTGAAACACTGTTTCTCGTCCAAACTTCACCTGTGCCCACCCAAACGGTATTATCAGGGTCAGAAGGGTCAATTTTTATGCACCCAATCGATTGGCAATAATCATCAAAAATGGAAGTAAAACGTACTCCCCCATCGTTGGATTTCCAAACACCACCACCCGCTGCACCGACGTAAACAACTGAAGAATTTTTAGGGTGCGATTCGATTTCTGAGATTCTTCCACTCATCAAAGCGGGACCAATTTGTCTAGCTTTTAAATCACCAAAATAATCGTCAATTTTCACTTGACTCCATGTGGAAGCGGAACATGCAAACGCAAGTACTGTTACTATTCTTTTCATGTAAATTAATTGAAAATGAATTGATTAATTCAATATTACGAAAGTGGATTTTCCTATTTTTCAGGAAAAGCAAATGATGCATCACTAACCGTTGGATTCAGTTCCACTTTTTCATAAGTTATTGTTCGTGACATCCCATCCTTTACTCCTATTTTTTGTGAAAAAGGCAAATAAAACCATTCACTTCTTGGTAATCACTGTAAGTTGTTTGAGAAATGGCACCTTTATTTGGCCCTGAAGATATTTCAGATTCAACCATAATTAACGCATACGAATCTTTGTCTATATAGTAAAACTCAGTATTAGGGACTTCCTTACCTTCAACTAGTAATTTTTTTTTCTCCAATTTAATCTTAAAACAATCAACCCCTTCTGCTTTTTCAACTCCTAGTAAAGTAGCTTTATATCCTTTTTTGGAAGCAAAAAATAATCCATTTGGAAATTCATCCGCAGAGCGTTTAACATTTTCGGTTTCTTCTGCATCACTTTTTTCTGCCTTTTGAGTCATGAAATTAGTACTCCATAAGGATTTTCCATCAAAGACATTCTGATAAAATTCCATACCTTGTACAGAAAATTTTGTATACATGCGACCATCACGTAATGCTACTATTTCTAAAGGTATTTTCATTCCTTGTTCTTCTGTAGTAGCAGTCAATTTCATACCATTCACTTTTGACCAATTGTCACCACCAATCGCAGTGTAATACTGCTTAATTACTTCGTCAACAGTTTGTGCTTTAAGCGTTATTGCACTGAAAATCAATGCAAGGGATAGGATTGTTTTTTTCATTTTTCGTGATTTTGTGTTGGACGAATATAGAAAGTAAAAGTTACTACGCGCTTTTTTTTACATTTCTTCACCAAAATTCCGGGATGAACGAACGAAATCATATTTAACTGTTTACTTTTGATTAAAAAACAAATCGCTTAATGAAAAAACTGCTTTATTTCATGTTGTTCATGCTCGTTGTTGGCGTCGGACTTTTTATGTATGACCAAAAAAGCGGTAAAATCTCGTTTCTTTTTACGAACCACATCATAGGCGACACCTTAGATAGTTTAGATGGTGTTTATGTTTTTTATAACGGCCCTGTTTCACATGTGGGCGAACGAAACGTTTCAAAAGATGGCTATAATATTGGATTAAAATACCAATGTGTTGAATTTGTAAAACGTTATTACTACGAACATTTCAACCATAAAATGCCAAATGCGTATGGAAACGCCGTCGACTTTTTTAATCGAAAATTGGGTGACGGAGAAATAAATGTAGATCGCGATTTAACACAATTCACGAATCCATCTAAGTTTAAGCCTCAAAAAGGCGACTTAATCGTTATGGACGGAACAGGTGGAAATCCGTATGGACACGTAGCTATAGTTTCAGAAGTAACCGAAAATTCAGTTGAAATTATTCAGCAAAATCCAGGTCCAATGGCACATTCACGCGTATCATTTGACTTAAATCAAACTGAAAATAAACGCTACAAAATTAAAAATGAACGCATTTTAGGTTGGTTACGCACAACATTAATACGATGAACGAAAGCGATTATCTTCAAACAAAAGCAGTTTGGGAAACTTTACCGGAATTGTACGCAGAACGCTTTGATGACGTGCAATTATACGAAGTTGGACTTCAACAATTTTTATCCCTTTTACCACACAATAGTTCACTTCTAGAAATCGGTTGTGGTCCAGGAAATAACACCTGTTTTTTTGTAAAAAATAGACCTGATTTACAAATTACAGCGACAGATTTTGCAGAGAAAATGGTGGAATATACACAAAATCGCTTTCCTGCACTTCGAGTTAAAAAATTGGATATAAGAAATTTAAACCACTTAACTGAAATATACGATTCCATTTGTGTTGGCTTTTGTTTTCCGTATATTACTCAAAGTGATGTCCAATTATTTTTTAGTGAAGCAAGCAATCGGATTTCAAGTCAAGGTTATCTTTATGTGAGTTTTGTGGAAGACAATTATGAAAAATCAGGATTACAAACCAACAGCAAGGGACAACAATTGCATTTTCATTATTATGAAACCTTTCAAATGATCGATTGGGCAAAAGATTTTGAATTAGTTTTCTCCGATACAGTTGCATATCCAATTGAAAATCCTCGTGAGAAACACACTGCTTTGTTGTTTAAAAAAGTAAATTAGCACCACCTTTTCTTCTAAAATTACGTTTACAAAAGAAAAAACATGAAAGCAATCCTATTTTCACTCGTAACAATTGCTTTATTTGCCTCTTGCAAGAAAAGAAATAATGTAGCAGAAGTTCCAGATTGTTTGAACGAACGAATACATGTTTTTGATTCAACATATAACTGCGACCAAAGTAAAGTAGATCAATATATTTTTCAGCAAAACACGGTTTACGTATTTGATCCAGGCGTTTGTGGTTGGGCTGATATGGCAGCTGAAGTCGTTGATCAAAATTGCAATACGATTGGTTATTTGGGCGGATTAATAGGAAATGGAACCATCAATGGTGAAGATTTTTCGCATGCTACTTTTATCAAAACCGTTTGGCACAAATAAGATCATTTTGCGAATCTTAACTTTTTGAGAATTGGATTTTTCTTACTTTTAGAAAAAAAAACAATGAAATCCATCCTACTTCTCTTCTTAACATTTGTTTCTCTTTCCCTTGTCTATTCTCAAAAAATTGGGAATATTGACTTTGATGACATTCAAAAAAGATGCTTCGGTAATAACGCTGAAAGTCCTTACGAGGAATTGTATAAACGTTTGCAGCATTTCGACACAACTTTTACGGAGCAACAATACAAAGATGTTTATTATGGAATTGTTTTTACAAAAGAATACAATCCCTATGGAGTAAGTGACAAACACGATCAATTCTTTGATTTGTATAAAGAGAAGGAATACAAGAAAGCAATTCCAGTTGGTTTAGAAATTTTGAATGAAAATCCTGTCAATTTGCAAATGATTTTCAAAGTTTTGGTTTGTTACAATCAAATCGGCGATAAAAAGGAAGAACGTAAATTAGCGAAAACGTATTTTGGTTTGCTTGATGCCATTTATTCCAGTGGAGATGCAAGAACGAAAGAAACAGCAATGGTAGTGGCGTATGTTTCTGATGAATACGAAATTCTTGCGGACATGGAATTAATTTCAGGTGATCAATATTTAGCGGGCGAATGCGATGTTTTTCCAGTAAAAACTAAAAAACGAAAAGACTTGGATATGCATTTCAATGTGCACTTCCCACTTGAAAATCTTAAAAAACAATTCAAAAAGTAAGCGAATTTTAGCTTAGGTTAAGTCTTTTTGATAAATCGGGTTAACAAACCATTTGTGGTCAATTAAGTCATTACTTTCGTTCAATAAATTGCCTTTATGGAAAGAAGAAACGCTTTGTTTTTACTTGGAATGGCGCCAATCGCTTACAGTATGCAAAAAATAGCCGCTTTAGATCAAATGACCGAGGAATTCACTTCAACGGAACGTTTACCCATTTTATTCACTTCGCATGGAAATCCAATGGACATTCCCTTACCCACTTACGGAAATCCGTTTTTGAGTTATTTGGGAGATTTAGGAAAAGAACTACGGAAAAAGTACGAAATCAAAGCGGTG
>CAZHPL010000255.1:0-4334 GCA_964534495.1 uncultured Lishizhenia sp. | reverse complement strand
CAACTACACAAAATCATAAAAAGTGAATAAAAACAATCTTATCCTTTCTTTTTTGTTTTTGCTTCTGAGTTATTTTGGAAATGCACAAGGACTTAAAATAAAGAAAACCAATTCAGGGATTTTTGGCCTTGGAGCGCGTTCTACAACAAGTTTATTCAATGACAGTCAAACGAATAACTTCGGAACAGGTGTTGGCGGACAATTTCGTTTACAAGTTTCCGACCGTGTTAACACCGATTGGTTTGCTGATTATTTGACAGGAAATATTGGGACAATTGCCAATCGAAATGATATTCATATTGGATGGAGTGTTATGTATTACCCTTGGTTGAAAGAAAAACAAATTGTGAAACCGTATTTTTTAGCAGGGCATTGCTTCGATTATTCAAGACTTCGAGAAAATGCCAATTTTGCTAATTCAGCACAGCGTTGGAGTTCGGCGGTACAGGCAGGTATTGGAACGCATTTCAATTTGAATGAACGAATGGACTTATCATTAACGGGGCAATACATGATCCATCTAGGCAACCACATTGACCCGGAAATCAACGGAAACACATTGGATTTCAACTATGAAAAAGGTGTTAGTTTGGAAGGTCACTTGTTGATTACCGTTAGTTTAAACTTTAAAATTGTTGACTTATGGTAAAATCAATCGTACTTCCTTTGATGGTTCTACTATCTTGCTCGCTTTTCGCTCAAAAAGAAGAAGTGTATTTCAATCCTGGATTATTAAGAACTTCTGCAACAATTGCACCCAGTAGAATGCTAGAAAACAAAGCTAGTTCTATCTATTTAGATGGATTTCTAGAATATATGGTAGACAATAAATACAGTTTGAGAGGAGATATTTATCAATTTATCGACGCTCGTTATGACGCCAATTCTATTCGCCCGGACTACATGAGTCGGTTGTTTTTTGGAACATCACGCTACTTTGGAAAAAGAAATTGGCAATCCTATATTGGCTTGCAAACGGGTTTAACCTACACGTATATCAAGGATAATACGGTTTCCTATTCGCATTCTAACTTTTCACCATCCTATTCGGTAAAAATTGGAACCACATTTTACATTTGGAAGTACTTTCATTTTTTTGCAGATGTTAGCTACATCAATTCGAATCTAAGAGCTCTACGAAACGGTCCTGTTCGTATGGATGAAATTATTTTTTCAGCTGGTCTTGGATTTCAGTTTAATACGAAGAAAAAGCATAGAACGTATCGCATTCCAGGCACACCTTCTTTCAAATGAAAACCATTCCTTTAATTCTGTTTTTGGTACTTTCCTTGAGTTTACATGCTCAAAAGCCACAAGATTGGAAAGTTAAAACGTCAAAAAATACCACTGAAAGAGCTGAAATTTTAGACATTGCGCGTAATAAAGTGTTCGATGAATTAAAGCAACAAGCACAATTTAAAGTTAGACACTTAAAAGTTTCAAAAGACTTTGCATGGTTCGAAGCAGATGCGTTGAGTAGTTCTGGTAATGGACTCGTTTTTCCAGATGATTTCTACGATTGCTGTCATGTTGAAGGCTTGTTCAAAAAAGAAAATGGAAAATGGAAAGCTATAGAATTTGGTGCTTTTTCCACAGATTGTTGGTATTGTGGCATTTCTTTAAATTATCCTGAAATCCCTGAAAGTATATTTTCAGAAGCTGCGATTGGTCGCAAGGAATAAAAAAATCCTCACCAAATTACAAGAATTTAAGTGAGGACTTTACAATATTGAGAGAACTACAACAATTTACCAAGTTTCGTATTCTCCATTTCCATGAACGTAACCATGCATGCGTTCCTCATCCGATTCACCTTTTTCTTGATCATAGTATGGATAAACCACTTTATCTCTGAATTTCACGTATTTACCTTGTGGCACATCAATGATTAGTTTCACGTTTTGATCACGTAATTTATCTTTCAATGGGAATTTGTAATAGGTAGAAACGTGTAACTGATTGGAAGTTAGCCAAGTTTTAAATTCAATATTTCTTGCTTTTTCTAAGGCCGCATGATGATCATGTCCTTGCGATGACAACAACTCTTTCACATGATACAATGAGTCTGATGAAATGCGATATTGCACATGAACGCCATGGAAAAAGATTTTGTTTTTTACGACTTTCAATACTCCCATATCTCCATGACTTACTGTTTTATAGCCTTTTGCATCTACGTGTGTGCTCGTTTCAAATACCAAGTTCAATTCATTGGCATTTACAGCATACAATTCTTTCTCTAATTCACCATGAATCGCGAAAGCTCTTCCCGTTTTAGCACCCATTAAAGAAAGCAAAACAATACCAACAATCATAACAACTGTAAACGTTCCAGAAACGTATTTGAACCATTTTGAACTGTAAGCAACGATTAATCGGATGCCACCTAGCCACATTAAACCAACAAATGAAAGCGAAGTGAGTAAAATTCCATAGAAGAAGTAACTCATATCGGTTTGGTTTTCAGCAACTAGTTCACCGAATTTACCTAAGGACATAAATTCACCATTGATTTGAGCAGGTATTAATTCTGGATCTCCAAAAATGAACACCATTGACATGATAAAAATCCCTATTCCTGACAGGATCATAAAAATTCCAATAGCGACACTGATAACTCGAATAATTGCTTTGATTCCATTCAAAGCAGTGTTTTCCTCGCGTAATTTTTTACCCCATGCTTTAGACTTTTTCTGAATATTATCTGCAGCATCCTCAATTTCAGATTTTATGTGCTCTAAGGTTACAGGCTTTCCTTTCATCTGCAACTTTTCGTAACTTGTTTTAGCTCTTGGTGTTATAATCCAAAGAATAATATATAATGGAAAACCAAAGCCACCGAAAATAAATAGGAGTACCATAATTGCGCGGATAATGACAATATCCATTCCCAAATAAGAGGCAAAACCAGCACAAACACCACCTAGAATTCCATTTTCTTCATCGCGAAACAAACGTTTCTCCACATGAATATTTTCATTTTCCTCTTTTGCGTTTGTCGACTCTTTGAACGATGTATCCATGTTATCATCGTCTGCGAAAACTTCTGGATTTCCCAACAGCGCTAAAATTTCTTCTACATCAACTGCTTCTATTACTTGTCTTCCACCCGAAATTTTCTTTGAAAAAAGTTCAGCCATTCTTAACTCTACATCTTGAATAATTTCCTCCGACCCTTTTTGATTTTCAAGTAAAAACTTTAATCGTTCTAAGTAGTTTCTCAGCAATTCAAATGCATGTTCCTCTATGATAAATGGAACGCCTTGTAAGTGTATTGATATTGTTTTATTCATCATTTCTATTTTTTAGTTAGTGAAAGAACAGCTTCATTTAATTCTGTCCAAGTTTTATCTAATTCATTCAAAAATAATTGTCCTTGCTCTGTTAAAGCATAGTATTTTCTGGGTGGTCCAGACGTTGATTCTTCCCAACGATACGACAATAATTCCATATTTTTCAAGCGGGTTAACAAAGGATACAAGGTTCCTTCGACCACTAATAATTTGGCATTTTTCAACGCTTCCAGAATTTCCGAAGGATAGGCCTCCCCTTTCGACAGAATACTGAGAATACAATATTCTAAAATTCCTTTTCGCATTTGTGCCTGTGTATTTTCAGCGTTCATAACGAAATGTTTTATGCAAAGATATATGTTTTAAATTGTATTATGCAATACATAGTACTAAATATTTTAAAATTTCTTTTGAAACAATATTATGAACGTGATAAAATTCAAGATGAAAGATTTAAGAATCAAGGAAAGCAAATAAAATAATCTATTTTTGTAGACACAAATCACCATGGGAATTTTCTTCTACATAGCATTGTTTTCCAGTGTTTTATCAACGCTTTTAGCCTTCTATTTTTATATGGAATGGAAAAAAACAGCCAAAAAACAATTGAAAAACGAAACTGTATTTAGAGAATTGGAACAAAAAGTTCATTCGTTAGAACTGGAAACATTGCAATCGAAACTTAATCCACATTTATTTAAAAATATACTTAATTCAATTCAGTCACATGCTTATCAAACGTATTTTGCGATGGATAAATTGGCAAATGTGTTGGATTACATTCTTTATGAAAGCAGGAACAAGTTTGTGACTCCTAAAGAAGAAGTCGAATTTGCTTTGAATCTCATTGAAATCAATAAAATCAAGATAAGTCCCTTATTTGCTTTGACTGTAAAAGTAAAAGTAAATGAATCCGAACGCTTGTATGATCAACGATTAATGGCTCCATTAATTACAATAGATTTAATTGAAAATGCATTTAAACACGCAGATTTACAAAGTCAAGATGCTTTCATTTCGATACATATTGAACTAAAGGAT
>CAZHPL010000254.1:0-4356 GCA_964534495.1 uncultured Lishizhenia sp. | reverse complement strand
GTGGCGAGTCAACGTCAATCAGAAATTTTGGGTTTGCGACATGAATTAGTTGAAAATGTAAAAAATCAAATTGATCACACACTAGAATCTTGGGGGTATCATTTATTGGATTTGCAAATCAATGACATCACGTTTGACGCTGCGATTATTGAAAGTATGAGCAAAGTTGTGGCATCGAATAACTTGAAAGCAGCCGCTGAAAATGAAGGACAAGCCTTATTAATTACAAAAACGAAAGCTGCGGAAGCGGAAGGAAATGCGATAAAAATTGCTGCTCAGGCTGAAAAAGAAGCGGCTATGTTACGTGGGCAAGGAGTTGCTTTGTTCCGTCAAGAAGTAGCTAAAGGTATGAGTGAGGCGGCTGCTGAAATGAAACAAGCCAATTTAGATACCAATGTCATTCTTTTCTCAATGTGGACAGAAGCCATTAAAAACTTCGCTGAGTACGGAAAAGGAAATACAATTTTCTTAGATGGAAGCGCTGAAGGCATGCAAAAGACTTTGAAGCAAATTCAGTCCATGTTGCAAAATGACAATATTGGAGGGAAAGATTAATCTTGAACGCAGCGAATGGAGTACCCTTCTTGTTTTCGATTGAACCAAGGAATCACATTTTTATTCCAGTAATACAGCTGAAAAGTGATTTGATTTTCACTTTTTCCTTCGGTTAATTGCTCTATATCAGACGTCCAAAAAATACACGACTCACCTAACTCGTAGTACTTTCCTGTATATTTTCGTCCGCCACCGGGAAGCGCGTTGAATCCATATTCGTCCATGCCAAAACCCTTTTCAACCCAAAATTTTTCACCTTTCAAAAATTGGCCTGCATTTCGCTCGTCACCAACAAAACAAATTAAAGTTTGCCAATCATTCACTGTTGGCACGTGAAATCCCTGCGGACAAATGTTTTTATCGAGACAATATCCGTTGTACAGTAAACCAAAATTGTGTTCATTTTCAACTTGACTTCCGTAATAACAATAAGCAGGTTTGGTGGTTTCAGCCCACGTTTTTTCAGGTAAAACACAAGCAATTGGCGTATTATCCATAAAAAAAGTTGTTCTTAAATTCTCTGTCAACCAAACTTGATTGCCAATTTTCGTGGTTGAATACACGTTTCCACTTCCGTCAACTGCTTGCGAGAAGGAAGTGAAAACAATGATTGAAAAGCAAACTAAAATGCGATTTTTCATACAGGAAATTGTGAGCAATACTGGATTCGAACCAGTGACCCCTACCCTGTCAAGGTAGTGCTCTAAACCAACTGAGCTAATTGCCCTGAAACGTTGTAAAGGTATAAAAAAGCCAGCATTAATCGTTGAAAACCTTAATTGTTCTACTTCAAAATCTTACCATCCCCCATTTGAATAATACGATCGGTGCGTTTTGCAAAATCATCATCATGCGTAACCACTAAAAGCGAGAGATTTTTTTCTGAAGCTAATTCCCTAAAAATATCAAATACAACGTTTGTGTTTTTACTATCCAGATTACCTGTTGGTTCATCCCCCATAATGATTGTAGGGTGATTGATTAAAGCTCGAGCAATCGCTACACGTTGTTTTTGTCCTCCTGAAATGCGCGAAGAAATTTTCAAGGCTTGGTCGTCGATTCCTAATAAACGCAATTTTTCCATCGCGTCGAATTCGATTTCTTCATAGGATTTTAAGCCTAACTTCTTTGCCGGTAACATCACATTTTCAAGTACTGTAAATTCCGCAAGTAAATAGTGGAATTGAAATACAAATCCAATTTTCGCATTGCGAATATGCGCCAATTCATCTGCACTCAAACCCGTAGTGGATTGTCCATCAATGATCAATTCACCTGTGTAATCGGAATCCATTGTGGAAAGTATGTACAAAAGCGTTGATTTCCCACAACCTGATTTTCCCATAATGGAAACAAATTCACCTTTATTTATGGAGAATGAAACCTTGTCCAAGACCTGCACTTCATCAGGAACATGAAAAAACTTGGAAATATTTTTAGCTTCGAGTATCGTGTTCATTATTGTCCGCGTATGATGTCAACAGGATCTATTTTCATGGCTTTTCGGGAAGGAAACCAACCTGCAAAGAAGGTCGAAAGCATAGCAAAAATAACTCCGATGATGTAGTACTTAATGTTGTAATCGACTGGAAAAGTATGAATCGTCGGTAAAGCAGCTGTTTCAAAAGGCGCATTGTCAATGACCACTGAAACGCCGTACCCCATGCTAAGTCCTGCAATTCCACCCACAATTCCGATTAATAAGGCTTGACTCATAAAAATCCATTGCACATCACTTCCAGAAAATCCAGTTGCTTTCAAGATGGCGATGTCGTTCATCTTTTCATAAATCAACATATTCAGAATATTGTAAATTCCGAAACCTGCAACAATCAATAATGTAATAGAAACCGCATACGAAATCATCGTACGAATGGATGAACCCGTTTCAAATTGCGCATTTGCGGTTTGAATATCGACAGCAGTAACATTGAATTTTCTTTCCAAGTCATTTGCATATTTGGGTGCGACAGCAATATCCAATAATTTGACATTGATATCTGTAATGTAATCTTTCGATTGTCCAAAAATTTGTTGCGCCATTTTGAGGTTTACATAACTTTGAACATTATCTACATCTGCCATTCCGCTTTGAAATAACCCCACAATTTTCAAGGTTTGAATGTCACCTGTTTTGGTCGTAACTTGTACATAATCTCCCACATTTAAGGCTAATTTTTTGGCAACTCCTGCTCCCAATAAAATCCCTTTATCGGTTCGTGCTAAATCTTCGGCGGTACCTTGAACAATGTAATCCGACAAATTATACAACTCTTTTTCCTTTTGAACATCCGCTCCAATCAATAAACCATTGAGTTGCGTCGAACCTCCTAGATAAAAGGACTGTACTTTCACTTGTGGTGTTACACCTAACACATACGGTTGTCGATTTAGATAATCTATCAAAGGCAAAGCATTGTGTATTTTAGCTTGTACTTTCTGTGGCTTAATGGAATGAACAAATCGTACTGCGTTTTGATATTTTTTAGATAAATCAACCGGTTGTTTTTCAGATGGTGACACTTCATTGTACAAACGAATATGAGGTGTTCGATTCAAGATTAAGCCATCTAATAAACCGTTTAACCCATTCATGAATCCCATCATGATAACGTAAGTCCCAATCCCAAACATAACTCCCATTGCAGCAATGATGGATTGTTTCTTTCGCGAAAGAAGATGCGTTTTTGAAATGGAAAGAAGTAGTCCTATTTTCATTATTCAGGCTTGTAAATCAGCGTTTTTTCATCTACACCCGATAAAATCTGAACATAATCCCAATTCACCAAGCCGACTTTTACTTTCACTTTTCCGTTGTCCGTTTCCAAAAGATTTCCGGGCAACAAATAATCTGCGGGAACAACCAATGCTTTAACTCCTTCACGCACAACGATATTTCCTTCACCACTTAAACCCATGTATAATTTTTTAGGTGCTTTTGTAAAACGCGCCTTCATTTTAAAAGTCTGTGTTTTTTCATCCATTTTAGGAGCAATTTCAGTAACACGTGCTTCAAAAACTTTGTCGCCGTACGCTTCAAGTGTCACCAATACTTTTTGTCCCAATTCAACTTTTGAAATATCCACTTCGTCAATGAGCATTTCGATGGTAAACTTGGAGCCATCCCCTAAAATGGCAATCGGTTCTTGTAAGGAAACCAATTCACCTTTTTCTTTGTTGACTTGAAAAACTCGTCCATTAATATTTGATTTAATGAAATAATCATCTGTTTTTGAAGCGGATGCGTCCAAATTATTTTTCGATTGATTCAATTGATTTTTCAATTCTTGTTGCTTTCTATCCATCTGCGTTTTCATGGATAAATACGAATTTTTTGAAACTTGAAAAGCCAAACGCGCATTATCTAACTCAGCTTTTGAACACGCATTTTTCTTTTCTAAGTCTGAAAATCGAGTAAAATTTACAGAGTCATTTTGCATTTTCACCTGTGCTGACTTCAAATTCAACTTCATTTCTTCCAAAACATTGGCTTGACCTGAATAACTTTCTCGCATTAAATCCATTGCCAGTTTTGCATTTTCTTGATTTAACTGAATAGGTTTATTGGAAATCACGAAAAGTAAATCCCCTTTTTTTACAAAATCACCTTCATCTACCAACACTTGATCCAAGTATCCACCAATCGAAGCATTGACTTTGTATTCATCATCCGGTTGAATCGTTAAGGAACTGTAAACAGCCTCCATCATGTCTTTGTGTTCAGGATAAATGCCTTCACGCTTTTTACCACAAGCAAAAAGAATAGTCAGCGAAAATAAAATGGCAACACGTCTCATTTAT
>CAZHPL010000253.1:4149-4387 GCA_964534495.1 uncultured Lishizhenia sp. | reverse complement strand
AGCAATATGATAAAACAAAATACAATTTAATTTCTTGGAAAACAGGTTCAAAAGTGATTGCCAAATCAGGAGAATTTCATAAAGCATCCCCAAAAAAAATCATAAAGATTGAATTGTCCGAATCGAATTATAAAGAAATGATTAAAGGATTAACAAACCAATTCATTGAACTTTATAATGATACAAATGATAGACTAATTGAATTCTTAAAAAATAATTCTTCAACTTCATTTGGGGT
>CAZHPL010000253.1:0-4139 GCA_964534495.1 uncultured Lishizhenia sp. | reverse complement strand
AAATTTATGATAGACTTGTTAAGGAAGGAAGAGTTGTTTTCACAACATTTCATCAATCAATGTCATATGAAGATTTTATTGAAGGGATTAAACCACTTAAACCTGGAGATGAAGATATATTTCTTAAATACGATGTTGAGCCAGGTATATTTAAACAAATTGCAAATACAGCAAAATCTCTTAAAACCATCCAAAAAAATGTTGTTGATTGGAACAAAACAACATATTACAAAATGTCAATTGGAGGAAAAAATAGACCTGATATTCATAATTGGTGTATCGAAAATAATGTTGTTGGTTTAAGTTGGGGTGGAGATGAAGATCTTTCTGGTTTGATTCCTTTTGCTCAAAGTGATAATTGGAAACAATATAGAGACACTTTTAAGAAGGAGTTTAATCAAACAGCAGAGAAAAATCGATACAACATTCAAGCTTCTTATATTTTTAATAAAATGAAAGCAGGAGATGTCGTAGTTATTTCAAAAGGAAATCATATTATTGATGCAATTGGGAAAGTTATTGGTGATTATTATTTCGACGATCAAACTCCAACAGATATGTTTCATTTCCGAAAAGTTGAATGGATTGCAACTGATTTGGATGCTTCGCCAGAGAAATTTATTGTTAAACAAATTTCACAACAATCCATTTATGAATTTTATACTGAAGATGTAAAAAGAGAGACTTTTATTTCATTAACAAATACTACAGAGGAAGACAACAAACCTTACGTTTTAATTATTGACGAAATAAACCGAGGAAATGTATCGTCAATTTTTGGAGAATTAATCACTTTAATAGAAGAAGATAAAAGAATAGATGCACCGAATGAACTTAAAGTGATATTGCCTTATTCTAAAGAAAAATTTGGCGTTCCTTCTAACCTTTACATCATTGGCACAATGAATACAGCCGACCGATCAGTAGAAGCTTTAGATACTGCATTGCGAAGAAGGTTTTCGTTTGTTGAAATGTTGCCACAACCAGAACTTATAGCCGCAGAAGGGAAATCGAAAGACAATAAAGGTAAAGTTGGGGATATTGATTTAGTTGAATTACTCAAAACCATCAACAATCGAATTGAAGTATTAGTAGATCGTGACCATACCATTGGTCATTCCTATTTTATGGATGTAAATGACGAAGAAAGTTTGAAATTCGCTTTCAAAAACAAAATAATTCCGCTACTACAAGAATATTTTTACGGTAATTATGAAAAAATTGAAATGATTATTGGTTCTGCATTTTTTGATAAAACTTTGGAGAATAATGTTGTTTTCGCGATTAATACCCATAGTTTTGATGAGTTACCAAAACGTTATAAATTGAATACAATTGATTCTAAATTCGATATTAAACACGCAATTGAGAGTTTGTTAAATAAGAAGCAAGAAAAAAATACTGAAACTGAAAAATGACAATAATCGACGTATATGAATATGGTCGATTAAACAATGATAAAAAGATTTTCAAAAAAGAACATTGGAACGCTTTTGTCAAACTTAACGATGCGCACGAAGGGCAATACTTTGATGTCTTGCACAACGGTTTGCGTTTCAAACAATTTGTGGGCGTCATTCAAGTCGATGGTTTGTTGGTGCAAATTCATCCCAAAGCAGACAAAGACGATATTGATAAAGATAAAAAGTGGCAGAAAGTTTTGTTAGCTATGCTTAAAAAGTGTGGTAAACTAAAAGCACAAACTGCTGGAAATGCGCAACTCAAAAAACAGCACTTAAATTTATTAGAAGTGTACTTTGAGTATTTTTTGAGAGAAGTGGAAGGTTTGATTCATCAAGGTTTGGTTAAAAAATACCGCAAAGAAACCAGCAATGTAAAAGCTCTGAAAGGTAAACTGGATTTTGCAGGAAACATTCGCCATAATTTAGTTCACAAAGAACGTTTTTACACGATGCACCAAGTCTATGATACCAATCATAAGTTGCATCAAGTGTTGGCACAAGCGCTCGATATTGTTGATTTGTTTTCTCGTGGAACAAGGTTAAACGATAAATGCAAACGTGTTCAACTTGCATTTCCTGAAGTTGAAAAAATTAGCGCCAATGCGGCATTGCTAGAAAGTGTAAAATTAGATCGAAAAACAATGCCTTACGAACGTGCTTTCGAGTTGGCAAAGTTGATTATTCTCAATTATTCACCCGACATCAATCAAGGAAGTAACAAAATGATTGCACTTCTTTTCGACATGAATCAACTGTGGGAAGAATATGTTTTAGTGATGTTGCGCAAGGAGATAAATAAAAATTCAAGCGACTATTCCAATATCAAAATCCAAGGTCAAGTAAGCAAATCTTTCTGGGGTTATAACAAGCTGAAACCTGATATTGTAATCAAGAATGGTGATATTACCTATATCATAGACACCAAATGGAAGCGTCCAGGTTATTCCGCATCTGTTGAAGATTTGCGCCAAGTATATACTTATGCACGTTTTTGGGATGCAGAAAACGTTATGTTGCTTTATCCAGGTGATGAACGATATAACCGTTCGGAAAAATATGAAACCTATGATTTTATTTTTGATCATCCAGAAAGAGACACTGGGGTTAAGAAAAAACATACAGCCACAATGGCTTTCGTTGATGTGTTTGCTAAAGATTCAACCGACGGAAAATTAGATGAGGAGTTGGGAAGTAAGATTTTGAGGGAGTTGAATGTGAAGAAATTCCAAAAGTCAACACACATTATATCAAAAATAGAGGAATAATTGTACTAACTAATTGTATTAATCGATTAGTTGTTATTGTTTCACAAAATGGGATCTGATTTTCAATAAATTATTTTCAATTTTTGTAACAAATATTTACTATTTTTGTTACAAATTAAACGGAGATGAGCATTGAAAATAAAGTATTGCAACAAATCGAATCCTTACCAAAGGGAACACTATTTCTTGCTGCTGATTTTAGTGAATTAGGTTCTTCGGAAGCGATAAGGCTAGCGCTTTTCCGTTTAGAAAAGGAAGGATTAATAAGAAGAGTTGCTCAAGGAATTTATGTACGTCCAAAAGTAAGCAGTTTAATAGGGCAGCTTACTCCCTCAGCTGAAGAAGTAGCAAAAGCAATTGCCAAGCGTGATCGAATTCGAACAATTCCAACTGGAAGTTATGCGTTGAATGCTTTGGGGCTTAGCACGCAAGTGCCAGTTAATATTGTGCTTCTTACAGATGGTTCACCACGTGTAATTAATGTCGGTAGGCGAACTATAAGATTAAAGAAAACTACCCCTAAGAATTTATTAGCAAAAGGTAAGATAAGTAGTTTGGTTATTCAAGCTTTGAAAGAAATTGGTAATGGTAACGTAACTGCTGAAGAAGAACAAAAAATACTAGACTTACTTAAAAAGGAAAATATAGTAGATTTAAAGCATGATATTTCCTTAGCTCCTGTATGGATTCAAAAAATTATGAAAAAAACACTGACAGATGGCGAAAATTGATTTTAACAAAATAAGTAAAGAAGAAAAAACTGCGATTTTTACGGAAATAGCTACAAGAAAAGGACTATCAGTCTTTGCCGTTGAAAAAGATTGGTGGGTTAGTCGAACTTTAGAAATCATTTTTCAAATGGACATTGCAAAGCACTTGGTATTTAAAGGCGGCACATCATTGAGCAAAGCTTTGAATTTGATAGATCGCTTTTCTGAGGATATAGACTTAGCGATTGACATGGATTTTTTCTTAACTCCCACTAAAAACTGGTCAAAAGTAGAACGGACAAAACTCAGAAAAATAGCAGGTGAATATTCAACTGGAATTTTCTTTACGGAGTTACAAGAAGAATTCCTTAAAAGGGGATTTGATACGATTCAATTTAAAATCATTGAGTCAAGTGAAAGCGATAAGGATCCACGAATATTGGAAATTCATTATCTAAATAGTATTGAACCTGATACAGAATATATGTTGCCACGAATTCTGTTAGAAGTGAGTTGCCGTTCATTGCGAGAACCATTTTCAATTCAAAAGGTTGGTTCGTTAGTTGATGAAGTTTATTCCGAATTCGATTTTGCCCAACCTTTGTTTGAAGTACCAACCGTAAATCCAGAACGTACTTTTCTGGAAAAGCTATTTTTATTGCATGAAGAATTTCACCGTCCATTTGAAAAAATGCGTGTAA
>CAZHPL010000252.1:0-4491 GCA_964534495.1 uncultured Lishizhenia sp. | reverse complement strand
GTTACAAGGGTTTTCTGCACTTGCTACTTGGACTTTATTTTTCACGTGGTTGGAGCAAAAAGGACAATTTGACTTAACGGTTTCACAAAATATCCGCTCCATTTATTTCTTGGCATTTGTTCCCATTTGGGGTTTCGCTGGAACGACTAAAACGTACATTTCACAATATTTAGGAGCAAAAGAATTCGATAAAATACCGATTATTCAACGGCGTATTCAAATTATGACGGTGTTGTTTTTACTTTTTTGTTTCCACGGAGCGATATTTTACCCTGAACACTTGATTCGCTTTATCAATCCACATGAAATTTATGTTCGAAAAAGTGCTGAAATCTTACGATTAATCACCGTTTCCATTCTTATTTTTGGGTTGATTTCTGTTTATTTTCAAACCATTCACGGAAGTGGAAACACGGTTCATTCCATGGTAATCGAGATGATTTCAGTAGGCATTTACTCATTTTGCAGTTATCTTTTTATCAAAGTTTGGAACTTCGATGTGTATTGGATTTGGACAGTTGAATACATCTATTTTATTCTCTTAGGTGTGTTTTCATTGCTCTATTTATATCTTTTTGATTGGAAAAATAAAAGCGTTTAAAGATGAAGAAGTTACGTGTGGTTTTTATGGGAACTCCCGAATTTGCAACAACGATTCTGGAAGCCATTGTAAAAAGTAATCACGATGTGGTTGGAGTTGTGACTGTTGCCGACAAACCTGCTGGAAGAGGGCAACAATTGCGAGAAAGCTCTGTCAAACAATTTGCAGTTGCTCAAAACATTCCTGTTTTACAACCTGAAAAGCTAAAAGACGAAAACTTTCTGAGTGAACTTAGCGCTTTTAATGCTGATATCTTTGTGGTGGTTGCATTTCGAATGTTACCAGAAGTTGTGTGGAAAATGCCAGCACTTGGAACATTTAATCTACATGCATCTTTACTTCCTAAATACCGCGGTGCTGCACCCATCAATTGGGCTTTAATCAATGGAGAAAAAGAAACGGGAGTTACTACTTTTTTCATCAATGAAAATATTGATACAGGAAGTATTCTTGCACAAGAAAAAATCGGCATTTCAGAAACGATGAATGCAGGTGAATTACATGACGCATTGATGCACCTTGGCGCTAAATTGACCGTAAAAACCTTAGGTGAAATCGCTGAAGGAACGATTCATTCCATTCCACAAGATGAACAATTAGCAGCACAATTACCGCATGCACCGAAAATATTCAAACAAGACTGCAAAATTAATTGGAGTGATTCAGCTCAAGTAATTCACAATAAAATCAGAGGACTTTCTCCCTACCCTGCTGCTTGGTGTGAATTAAAAAACACGAACAAAAATCAAGTATTTAGTTTCAAGATTTTTGACACTAAAATTATTGACGAGCAACCCGATTCACCAGCATTAAAAAAACACAACGAGGGTATTTTGTTTCCGTGTAATGACTTCTACATTGCCGTTTCTGAACTACAACCTGAAGGGAAACGCCGTATGACTTTTAAAGAATTTCTTGCAGGAAATAACCTGAGTGATTGGGAGATTATTCTTTAATTTCAGAATCTTCGTCCTTGTTCTTTTTTTTCTTTTTTGGATTCTCAGCAAAGGAGAAATTGTAAGTAATTCCAGCAGAAATCGGCATTACTGCAACTGTATTTCCCTTTTTGAATAGAGAGTTAAGTTGATAGGTTCCGTAGATTCCCCAAGCGCCATATCCAATACGAGCAGTTGCTTCCAAGGTAAACGGAGCTAAATTGTATTTGGAACGAATCGTATTTTGAAAGCGGTCGCCATTTGCATATTTTCCTGAACGAAGCGTATACGAGCCCAAACGAACACCACCAATCACGCCCGCTGCGATGTAAAAACTATTTCGTTGGTGTTTTTTCGTGGCGATATCCAATAACAGTGGAACTGTAATATACGAGGCATTAAGGGTATTTACGCGGTACGATTGAGTCAAGTCCATTGCAGCATAAATCGAATCAGCTGTGTGTGCAATTACATAATCTTCACGAAAAGCTATTGTTTTGAAATTCAATCCTAAACCAGTTGTTAAACCTATGTATTGCTTAAAAATCGGTATTTTATATTCTAATACATTAAAACTGAAAGCCGATGAACGCGCCACATTATTTTTCCAATAGTCATGTTCTCCAAAATCAGTTGAAAAAGCATCGTTCATCAATATCAATGCACCTAAATCAAACCCTGCCCAATGTGCATCGTATTCCGGCTTTTTGTCGTCATCGTCGTCGTCTTTTTCTTCTTTTGAAACCGTGGAACTTTCTTTTGTTTCAGTAATTTGAGCTTTTAAGTAATTAAAAGACAAGGAACTCATTGCTAGACAAAAAAGGAGTTTTTTCATGATTTAGATTTTGTTCTAAATTACAAATAAGTTTGAAACAAGTGAACTTTTGAACCTAACCTCATCACTTGCTACAACCTTACATCAAAAAAAAGGGAGGCAACTCGTACCTCCCGTGCATTAAATAGAATGAGAATGGACTAGAGTTTTATTAAAATTCTTCCCATGATATTGGTTCCTGCTTGCGAATAATAAAAGTTTTCTGTCGTGGTTTGTCCACCGTTGATGTAAGAGAAAGTATATCCGTTGTTCACATACATGGCATTGAAAATATTATTCACTTGCAGTCCAAAAATCACTTCATTAAAGAATACGTGTTTCAATGAATACGAAATTGCCAAACTTGAATAGGAATACGGTTTGATGCTTCGATTGATATCAGAAGTATTGTCTAAATATTGACGACCAACGTATTTTGTGGCCCAGTCAATCGTACAATTTTTGAAAGGTATCAATGAAAATCCTAAACTAGAAATGATATTCGGCGAAAGAGCCAAGTTTGTATTTTGGTGATTAATCACGGTTTGACTATAATAAGGTAAGGTGTCATAATAAACATCTACGTATTCGTCAAAAGCCTTGATTTTATTTTTGCTCAAGGTAATATTCCCTGTCAAACGCAAACCTTTTATTACTTGATAGGCTGCTGCGATTTCAATTCCTGCACGGTAACTTTTCGGCACATTAATACGTGTGTAGCTACCCACATCGTTGATTTTTCCGGTTAATATCAATTGATTCGTGTAATCCATCCAATACAGGTTGGTCGTAACATTAAACTTGGATTTTTGGAACGTATGACCAATTTCTAAATCACGCATTGCTTCTGCTTTCGGACGGCTATCAGGTGTACTTTCACGGAAATCTTGACGTACCGGTTCACGATGTGAAATACCATACGAAACAAAGAAAGAATTACTGTAATTCATGCGATATTCAACCATGGCTTTCGGATTAAAAAAGTGAAATTGAACCGTTTGTTGAACATCTTTCAAAACACCACTCACTTGGTCAATTCCTAAAAATGAATAATTGACATTTCTATATTGTAAATCACCCGAAAAAGCAAACTTTCTCAAGCGATAAGAAGCTTTTAGGTAGTTACTAAATTCTGTTTTCTGACCGTGTTCGTTGTAATATTTATCACCTAATTCGCTATCAGATGCATTGCGAGCCCAAATAACCTCTCCGTAATGTCTTCCGAAATACGTATTCATTGCGCCTCCCAAAACAAGATTCAACGACCCATTATTATAAGCCAACGAGTAAACTCCTCCCACAAAATCGTTGTCTAACCATCTTCTTCGAATCAAATCCGTAGAAGTAATTGTATCATTTCCAGCTACTACGGGAGAAATTCCATAATCCGACATATTTTGACCCGTTTTGTATTCTTCATAATAGCCTTTACCATGTGTATAATGCGCCGCTAGCGATAAGGTTAATCGATTGGAAATGGAGTGATTAAAATGCAATTGATAGTTATCTTGTTGATAATTGTCTTCTTGATTTTTGTAAGTGTAATAATTGTAAGTGCGACCTGAGTTCAGCAAATTAAAACGTTCTTGTTCTGTTAAAAAATTACGATCCGCGTAAGCGTTCATTGCCGCTGTATCTCCATTAATTCTCGACTCAGGTGTTCCATACCAAGATTGATACGTTACTTCTTTTCCGCTGAAAACAATCGCTTTCACTACCGTTTTCTTGCCCACATACGAACCAGCCATGTAAAAAGATTTCAAGTTGGAATTAGCACGATCGATATAGCCTACCGATACAATACGCGAAAGGCGAGTTTCCAAAGAAAATTTATCATTAATCAAACCCGTGCTCGCTTTAATGTTTGATTTCCATGTATCAAAAGAGCCATAAGAATTGTCAACACTTGCTGTCGGAACCTTTGAAATATTTTGCGATTTAATGTTCAAGCTTGCGCCAAAAGAAGCAGCACCATTCGATGATGAACCCACTCCTCTTTGCACTTGGATATTCTCAATTGAACTCGCTAAATCCGGCATGTTAACCCAGTACATTTCATGCGACTCAGGATCATTGACAGGAACACCATTTATAGTAACGTTAATTCGGGAAGCATCCACGCCACGAATCCGAACGCTTGT
>CAZHPL010000251.1:0-4516 GCA_964534495.1 uncultured Lishizhenia sp. | reverse complement strand
GTGTAGTTTGTAAGTTTTTGTTGCAAACGAGCTACTCGAAAGGGTAGCTTTTTTTGTGTTATAATATAGATATTGTTAAACAAAACAAGCTATATGAACAACGATTACTTTTTTGCATTGCGTATCCCAACAAGATTACTCGCAGAGTTGCAACAAGATGGTGTACCTAGTAAAGTTGCACGAGATATTTTGTTGGCACATTATAATTTGCAAAAGAGAGGTAAATAATGACTATTGGGCTGTACAAGATTACCAACACTGTCAATGGCAAATACTATATTGGATCTAGCACTGATATTAAAAGAAGATGGATTAACCACAAGAATAACTTAAGACGGGGTATTCACTATAACCCTCATCTTCAAGCTTCGTTTAATAAGTATGGCGTTAATTGTTTCCATTTTGAAATTATTCAAGAGTTTCCTGATGGTACAGATAGATCAGTAATACTAGACGCTGAGCAAAAAATGCTAGATTTAATAAAACCAGAAGATTGGAAGCATAGTGTGTATAATGCTAGTACAAACGTAGACGGTTGTAATCCAACAGAGGATATTAGACGTAAAATGTCACAATCTCATCAAAGAAACTGGGCTAATCCTGATTTTAGAGAATACATGAAACAATTTTCACAAAAAGGTAAGGTGTTATCGGAGGAGCATAAAAAGAAGATTAGTCAAAGCAATATGGGTAAGAAGATGTCTCCCGAAGCTATTAGAAAAAATAGTGAAGCAAAGAAAGGTAGAAAGTTACCTGAAGATCAGGTTAACAATTTGAAAAAAGCACTTCACAAAAACATGAGTGGTAAAGGTGTTTATTTACTACCTTCTGGCAAATATTTTGCACGCATTCATCATAATAGAAAAACAATTTATCTAGGTCAGTATGAGACTTACGAAGAAGCATTAGAAGCCAGATTAGCTGGCGAAAAGAAATATTGGTTAATAGAAGATGGATCGGATGTTACTATTACTTGTGGAACCTAAAACATCAATACGTTCTTTTTGATAATCATAAGCTAGGGTAGATAAGGCTCTAGCTTTTTCTTCTGTTGTAGGTGGTGTATCGGTCATTTTGTGCAATCCTGTATATACTGTGCCTATATCTTGTGTTGAAAGACAGTGATTTATACCATACGCAACACAGTCCACAATATCATCAGCACCTGCTAAAGGGAAACCTACAAGTTCTTTTACAATATCTACACTATAAACTGTATCACGCGGTATCCATAACCGACCTTCCATGATAGCTGGTACACAAGCTTGTAAACGCATAGACTTGGAGTGTCCATAAGTGCGTGGCAATATAGGTGTTAAACCGTTGATTTCACGTTGTAAAGTGTTAATTAAAGCCGTCCCATTAGCAAGATTTTCTATTAGATGTGTTTGCACTTGTGGGTGTTTATTTACAAGCTCACGCATCATTTGTAATTGTCTTGTGAATGTCGCTTTTTCACGCCATAAATCATATATAACAAATTTACCATCTGTAGTGTAGGCTAATACTAAACCAACAGTGTAATCATTGTTAATACCACCATCAAAAGATAAGTCCCATATTGAAAGCCAATGAGAAACCGTAGAAGAAAAAAGATTATCAAAATCA
Organism: uncultured Lishizhenia sp.; assembly: GCA_964534495.1. Classification (GTDB taxonomy): domain Bacteria; phylum Bacteroidota; class Bacteroidia; order Flavobacteriales_D; family Crocinitomicaceae; genus UBA952. The sequence continues at coordinate 2,908 of CAZHPL010000251.1, read as the reverse complement.
TGGTGGTTGTAGTACTGTAACCACTCAAGTTGTATTAAATTACCACCTTCGGGTACTGGATCCTGCTGGTACTGCGTTTGGAAGTATGAGAAGTTTTTCTTCTCTGTGTTTATGAACTCAGGTGGAAAACGTATAGGGTCTAAAGCATCACCATCTTTTTTTCTAGGGTCATTAAAACCTATTGGGGAGATAAAAGTTCGACGAGAATCATACAACATAGGTATGTTTAGGTGGAAATAATCTTCTCGTTCATTATCTAATACCCATCCAGATAGGTCATTTTGTGCCAATCTCTGTTGAACAATCATTATTTTACCTGTCTTTTTGTTATTAAGACGGGTTTTTAATGTTTGTGAATAAAACCGATTAGCTCTTTCTAACATGATAGGTTGATGTGCTGAAGAACCATCTGTAGGGTCATCTATTGATAGTAAATCCGCACCAGCACCATAAACATTGGAAGACCCAGGAGATGTACCATAGAACTCACCACCCTCATCTAATTGCAACCATGTTTTTGTATTTTGGGAGCCTGATATTGCATATTTGTAGTGCTCTTTAAAAGAAGGGTCACACCATCTATCTTTGTACCAAGGGGAAGAAATAAGTTGTCGCAATGAAGCTATGTTCCGTACATATAGTCGTTCCGTATGTACAGTATGTATGATTTTGTAAGTAGGATCTTGCAACCACTGCCATGCTGTACCCATAACAGTAGTCAACATTGTTTTGCCAGAATTACTTGATTTTATACTGTTAGCAAGTACAAAGTTATGTGTATTAGCTACTGTAATATCAAAAAGATGTATAGGATCTTCTAGCAATTCTATAGATTTGATTTTCCTCCAGCTTGAATTAGAATTAATTTTATCTAAAACTTGTTGAGAAGGTTTTATTGTTTTACTGTGCAAAATGTTAGTTTTATTTGTCCACCGTTTTTGTTCTATAATACGATTTTTGTAATAATCTCTACCTTCAGATCCAATAACCCATTGATAAGGAATCTCTTGTTTATTAGAACCTGATTGTGACTTTAAAAAGGTGTCAAGTTTCTGCTGTTTTTGAAATAGCTTACCATCTAGTTTTTCTTTACATATCAGTAGATTCTCTGTACCATTAATATCTAAAATCCAAGAATCAAACGATTTACCGTTGCACTTTGATTTTTTATAAATAATGTTAGAGCTTACCCCAATACGTTTAAACAACCAAGATAATTCATGGATAGCTGACTCACAAGCTAATGTAATGCCAATTCTAGTCTGTCCTTTTTTTGTTTTACAAATATAGCCATCAGTTGCAATAAACATACCTAGAAAATCACAAATGATATCATCAGAGGAAGACCATAGAAGAGAAGGGATATGCCAATCGTAAGTTGTACATTTATCTACATATTGGTGTAACCAAGTCATAGGTAGATTTTCTACATCTTTTATATTAGAGCTTACGATTGAAAATGTTATAGGCTCACTTGCTTTTTCTTTGAATCTCCAAGTTGGATTGATAACAGCAATATCTTTTATTACTTGTTCTCTGATTTTATATTCAGTGTTAGTGATAGTCATAGTTCTTTGTGTTTTATGACCTTCAGCTAACCACAAAGCCAAGAGGCGTGCTTCTTGAGATGTAATTTTATCTTCTGTAATTGCTGGTGTATATTTTTTAACTAGCTCCAAGTCATCTCCAACAACTAGGTCTGACACTTTTTTATAAGCTTCCCAAGTCATAAACTTGTGATCTTTTGAAGCTATAACTGATTCACCTGTTGATAAAGTTATTTTATATCCTTGTCTATAACCTTGATCATAAGTAGCTGTTACCTTATTAAAAGAATTATCTGCTGATATGACATAATCACCAACAACAATATCTTTTATCTTTTTTAATGAACCATCAGCCATTATTATCTGAGTTTCACCGTCTAAACAACGAGGGCTTATATTGATAAGAAGTCTATTACCTATAGCTGAATCTTTCTTTTTTAAAAACTCTTGCATGTGTTCAGCTAGACAACCAATATGCCAATTATCAACAAAATCTTCACCATTTATTAGACCCCAAGCAGCTTTGATGAACACATACAAAGAACGCTCCGCAGCTTCATATATACGTTCTTGCATCAAAGCTTCGTAGTCCTGTAAAGCACGTGCCGAGATGTTACTGGATGCCATACTTTTGTTTTAGATTTTTACGTTTCTCTTCTATGGTCTTTGGTGCTAGTCCAACATCTTTTTTATTTCTAGGTGCTTCATACCCTGCCATCAAGTATTTACGTGTTTTAGGGTCTTGTGTGTAAAGATCAGGTTTTTCATAAGATACGGTGTTGTCCCAATCTATAAGGTAAGCTTTATTTTTCTTTTTGTTTAAGACAACATTGCCAGGGTGTATATCTTTATGTTGCATACCTATATATAGACCTTTTTCTTCCAACCTTTTAGTTTGTCTTCCTACTTTATAAGCTTCTTTAGGTGTTAATTTTGTTTTCATTAATTGTTCACCACCATCTAACTGCACAAAAGATTTATTAGAAGCTGCAAGAACAGGAGGCGTAATATAGTTTTTAGCTGCTCTTATTGTGTCAGATACTTCTCTAGATTTAGGTACACTTGTTTCTTTGTAGTACATACCTATTTTTATAGGTTTACCTCTGTCTGACTTCAACTGTTGGGACAGTCTCTGTACATAAGTATATTCATCATCACGCACAGCATCTTTTGCAATCTTTTTTATAGATTTTAAAGGTGGTATTTCTTGTCTAGATATAAATTTCTTAAGATTACTTGGTAATTTAGTAAAACTTGCTGTGCTATTACACAGGTCACATAGAAGAAAAATGGGATTGTGCATAGTGTTAGTCCTTGGTGAAATTACGCACTAACCCTGTAACAAAACGTTGCCATTTAGG
>CAZHPL010000250.1:0-4521 GCA_964534495.1 uncultured Lishizhenia sp. | reverse complement strand
CAATGATGAGAACACCTGAACTCTTAGCAACTTCGTAAGCGAAATAAAAATCGTCGTCCCAAAACAATTGCTTGTCGTTCAAACTGATTTTTCCCGTTCGGAAACCTTGTCCAAATTCCGTAAATTGAAAATTAGCCACTGCTTTTTTTCCTTTGGGAACATCCAAAAATAAGTCGCGTTTGATGGAACCAATTTCCAAGTGCATTTCAGTGTTTAATGCATCAGCAGTTCCGTAATTTACGACTTGTACAAATACCTCGTTGGGTTCACCCGTTTTGTGAAAGGGATTCGAAAACCAAATGGAATCAACCGCCAAATTCTCATTGTTTTGTGCTAGAAATTGAACCGGGAAATAACTTCCTTTTTCATCCGGTTTTAGATTCTTCAACGAAAAGCTATTTTTTTGAAAATCGGAAAGAAGTATGAACTTGGTCTGAGCGATTTTTTGTTCTTCACGGTCTACTTTTTCCAAATAGCGTTGTTGCCATTGAATGACTTCATCTGTTGAACGTACAATTGGTGTAAATGTGATTTTGTCCAAGTAATCCAAGGCTTCTACTTTGGAAACTATACGTTGTTCGATTCCGTCTAACTTGTTTGTGTTCAGTAAAATTCCTGTTTCTAAACTCGCTTCTTGAATAATGCGTTTGGCCATTTCACGGGATTCAGAAAGTAATTCTCCTTCCGTTCCTTTGGCACTCATGGAATAAGAATTGTCAATATAAATGGCAAGGATTGTTTTTCCAGCTTTGGAAGCACCGACTTTATCACCAAATTGTGGTTGTGCAAAAGCAATAACTAATAAGCTTAAGGCTAAAATTCGTGCGATTAATACCAACAAATTTCGCAGTTTCTGAGCTGATTTGTTCTCCTGTTCAACGAATTGAATAAATTTTAAGGAAGAAAAATAAAGCGTTTTATGCCTGCGGAAATGGAATAAATGAATGATAATCGGAACCGCGTTCAATAAAAGAAGCCACAACAATTCGGGATGCAAAAATTCCATGTCCCAAAGATAAAAAATTTACGGGCTTAACGCACATTCGTTAACACTTCTGCGAGTTCCTCACATTGAATGCGAAGTTCGTTGATGGCAGTGCTTTCCCATAATGTCCCTTTTAACAAACCACCTAAAGCATATAAATCTTTTTCCATCACTCCATTTGCATTAATCGTTTGATAGGTTTGAGGATTGACAGAAATACCTAATTGTAAAGGGTCTTGTGTGATCAATCCCTTGTCAAGTAATTGATTCAGAACTTTATTGTCTGTTTTTGAAATCGCTGTTTCAGGTCCCGTACAATTGATAATGTATCCCACTTCTAATTGTTCTTGCGTTTGCTTTTTACGATTAAAAATGACTACTTCAAAACCTGATTTTGTTTCTGTAATCGAAAGTGGTTTTCCAGCCATAATTTCCAAACGCTCATTGATTTGTTCTTTTAACACAAAATCATAGGAAACAAAAGGAATTCGGTGTCTTGCCACTCCCCACAAATGGCGCAATCTGGACATGAAAACTTGCTTTTCCTTATCCGAAAATTGTTGCCAAAGCAGCTGTGTTTTGGGTCTTAAAGCATCCACTAAAGGTTCAGCGGACATACCAAATTGCTTCAGTTTTTTGTTTTCAGCATTAAAAAGTGCAACCAATTCGTGTAGACTTATTTTTTCGGGCAAATGATTTAATGGACCATCGTATTTGAAATTGAAATTGCGATGTGGCAAAATATTGAATCCATTTGGAGAAACAGAAATTACTTTTTGTGTTAAATGATGTTTGCGTAAATTCAGTAGATTATCCACCATCGTTAATCCATTTCCTATAATTAAAACCGGCAGTTGGTTGTCCATTTTTTCAAAAGGAACGTTCCATGGATTTCTGAAATAGCGATTGGATTGAGTAAATTGTAAGTCCTTAACTTTTGGATTTCCGGGTAACTCATTTCCTGTTGCGATCACAACTTTATCCACTTGAAAAGTGGTTTCTTGCGTTTGAATGTTGAAGCCTGTCTCATTTTTTGAAATGGAGTGAACTTCTTGGTTCAAGGCATGCAATTGTACTTCGTTTTGTTTAGCCAATTGAAGCGTGTCATTCCAAACAGTATCAAGGTATTCGCCGTATAATTGTCTTGAAAGAAAAGCACCAGAAACAATGTTCTTATCTGTATTTTTAAAGGCATCTTGTAGCATTACCCAATCCAGAAAATCATTTGGCTTTTTTGAAAAGGCGCTCATTTTTCCTGCTACAACATTTAAAATGTTTTCTTCGCTACATTGATAAGCAATTCCACGATTGAATTTAGAATCTTTATTGAATAAATAAATGTTTGAAAACGAGTGGCTTTCTACTAAATGATGGGTTAAAATCCCACCTGAAAAACCACCACCGATAATTGCTATGTTCATATACGTAAGATTGTGTAACAAAAAAAAACTGCCTGTTTCCAGGCAGCTTCTTAATTATTTAATTGCGTCGTGTCTTGTTTTGTATTCTTTGAATTTTGCTTCGTCACCTAAACGGTAGAACGTTTGATACAAAATACTCAAAACAGGCTTGTCATTTGGATTTTTGACAATGTATTTTTCAAGTACTTCAACTGATTTTCTAAGCAAGTCATCCGACTGTTTTTCCATTTGAGCCACTTTAGGGTCTTTGTAATCTAATTTACCAGACTCTGCTTTTAACTCAAGTGCCCAGTTGTATAAATGTGCACCTAATTGGTATTGTGCTTCAACGTATTCAGGGTCGATAGATAAAGCTTTGCGAAGTGATTCTTCTGCTTTTTCATTTTGCTTCAAATCAATATAAGATGTTCCAAGTACATAGTACAACTGTTTGTTGTTTGGATCCATTGCCAAGGCTTTGCTAACGTATTTTTCAGTTGCAACCATATCGCCTTTTTGCAAGCAAATGTTCACCATACCAATAACGATGTCAATGTTTTTTGGCATTGCTTCCAAACCTATTTCAGACAATTGTAGTGCTTTATCATATTCTTTTTTCGCTATGAATTCTTCAACAGCATAATGGATAGACAAACTTGCATTCGTGTAAGCATCTTTATTGTCTACCATAATATATTCTGAAACTTGGTAAGCACCAATAAACATTTGTGCAGCCATTTCAAATTTTTTGTCGGTATACATTTTTAATCCACCATTGAATGCCATCTCCACACGAGAATTAATGAACGTTTCAGCGTCCTCTTTGTATGTTTTCTTTGGGTCTTCAATTACTTTTTTGAAGCTTTCTTTAGCAACTTCATCGTACTTAGTAAGTAAATCTTTGTCAAGTTTACTTGGGTCTGGTGCACCAAAAGTCATTGTTTCAATTAAGCCGAAATATGTTTCTGCACGGTATAAGTGCATCTTCATATCGTTTGCAGTTTCAGGATTTGCAGCTGCTAAATCAATGAAAGTTTTAGCTTGTTCAGCTGCTTTTTTAGCGCCCTCCATATCTAAATAGGGATTGTACTTTTTCATCAAAAGCGCCGCATCTGTAACGTTTTTCTTTTGTCCGAAAGAAGCAAAAGGCGCTGTTGCCAATGTGATTCCGACAACCGCCGGGAAGAAAATTGATTTCATAGAAATTAGTTTATAACACAAATTTAAAATTATTCTTCATCGTTGCTTTCAATTTCCGTGCCATTATCGTCTTGTGCTTCTGCATCTACATCAGCATCTGTCGGACTCAAGCCTTCAGCAACTTCATTCAATCCTTCTACTACCTCAATATCTTCGTCTTCATCCTCACTTCTAGGTACACGTGCAATGGCTGCAATTTCAGCATTTCCTTTCAAGTTAATCAATTTAACTCCTTGAGCTGCTCTACCCATCGTACGGATAGTATCCACATGCATACGAATGGTAACACCTGACTTCGTAATGATCATTAAATCGTCTTCGTCAGTAACATTTTGGATGGAAAGTAATTTACCAGTTTTCGATGTGATATTCAATGTTTTCACACCTTTTCCTCCACGATTGGTAATACGGTAAACTGGTTCTTTATCTTCTGGGTCATTCAGATACGTACGTTTTCCGTATCCTTTTTCAGACACAACAAGAATAGTAGAATACACATCTTCCACGCAAATCATCCCGATTACTTCGTCGTTGTTTTCGCCTAATGTTACACCACGAACACCAGAAGCGTTTCTTCCCATTGGACGAACAGCTGTTTCATTGAAGCGAATTGCTCTTCCTGAACTTGTTGCAAGAACAATTTCGTTCGATCCATTCGTCAATCTTGCTTCCAATAATTCATCATTTTCACGGATTCCAATTGCATTAATTCCATTTGAACGTGGACGAGAATAAGCTTCTAACGATGTTTTCTTAATAACACCATGTTTTGTACACATGATGATAAAGTTATTGTTGATGTATTCTGTATCGGTTAAATCCTGAACTTTTACATACGCTTTTACTTTGTCATCTGAAGGGATGTTAATCAAGTTTTGAATCGCTCTACCTTTGGAAATTTTGTTTCCTTCTGGAATTTCGTACACACGCATCCAG
>CAZHPL010000249.1:0-4527 GCA_964534495.1 uncultured Lishizhenia sp. | reverse complement strand
GTAATACTTTCAATGGACTTTCAGCAACTTCATACACTGTTACCGTAACTGACGCCAATAGTTGTACTGCAACTACATCTGCAACTACAATTACGCAACCAGAAGTTTTGACAACTTCAGTTAGTAATTTGCAAAATGTTAATTGTTATGGAGGTTCAAATGGTCGAATTGTTACATCAACTATTGGAGGAACTGCACCATACACATATAACTGGTCTCCTGGGAATTTGTTAGGTGATGGTACATCAACTATTTTAAATCTTTCTGCTGGAAATTATTCATTAACCGTACAAGACGCATTAGGATGTGTTACAACATTAACTCAAACCATTACTGAACCAACACCATTAATTTCAGGTTTTGATGCACAAACGAACGTTCTGTGTAATGGAACGTCAACAGGTACAGCTTCTGTTATACCTGCCAGTGGAGGAACAGCCCCTTATACTTATAATTGGACACCAGGAAATCCAATTGGAAATGGAACAATCTCAGTAACAAACCTTTATGCTGGAACTTACAACTGTAAAATAACCGATAATAACGCATGTTTTGTAAATGTTCCTTTCGCAATCGATAAGCGTTTGTTTCGGCGAAACTTTAACCGTTGGGGCTAGTGTTTATTCGCAATCTGGCACCTATACCAACACTTTAACGGCTCAAAATGGTTGTGATAGTGTAGTTACCACACATTTAATTGTACGTCCTTTAATTAACAGTTCTCAATCCTTCACAATTTGTAACGGAGAATCTATTACTGTTGGCACAAATACTTACAACGCAACTGGAACGTATACAGACATTTTCACAGCAATAGACGGTTGTGATAGTGTCGTTACAACCACAATTCTAGTAAACCCAACGTATGTTATCAATCAATCCATTCAATTATGTTTCGGAGAAACTTTGACAGTTGGTACAACAACGTACGCGACAAGCGGAAATTATACAAATGTTTTGCAAAGTGTGAATGGATGTGACAGCACTGTAAACACGAATTTGACAGTACTACCTTATTATCATTCTACTCAAAATGTCACGTTGTGTTTTGGTGAAACGTACACAATTGGAGACTCCGTTTATTCTCAATCGGGAACTTATACAACTGTTCTTCAAAACCAAAATGGATGTGATAGTACAGTTACAACAAACTTGACCATCAGAAACGAAAACATTGTTAACCAAACAATTACACTGTGTGCTGGAGAAAGTTATTCCATTGGGAAGGATGTTTATGTGCAAACAGGCGTTTATACTCATTTTTATACAACAGCGGAAGGCTGCGATAGCACGTACACTTTGAATTTGATCGTTAAATCACCTGTCATTGTTTCAACGACACTGACAGATGCGACAATAAAAGCAAACTTAGAAGGCGCAACTTATCAATGGATCAATTGCACGAATAACCAAACCATACCAGGAGAAACAAATCAAACATATACTGCCTCAGAGGACGGGCTTTATGCTGTAATCATTACTTACAACGGTTGCGCAGATACAAGTGAATGTGTACAAGTTGAAAATGTAGGTTTGACAGAAAACGCTATCATAACAATTAAATTGTTTCCAAATCCAGTAATAAAGAACTTGACGATAAAAGCAAATTCTACGATTGAAAGCATCGAATTACTTGATCTAAGTGGAAAAGTTATCCTTTCAGAGATCTCAAATTCCAAAACAATTCTACTCGATTTAGATACATTGAAAAGCGGTATGTACTTGGTGCGTTTCAAAACAAATGGTCAATTCGTAACAAGACAATTTGTGAAGGAATAAGACTTTAAAATTGTGTTTAATTTATAACATCAGGAGTGATAAATAGAAATATTGATAAGTAGAGTAGTTGTTTTTTTCTATGAGTTGCTCCTGTTTTTTAGTTCATCTCAAAGTTTTTTCAATTGAAATTGAGTAAATAAAAAAGCTTGTAATAGAATCACACGAACTGTAACTAAATTTGTTTAAAACAAGCAGTTATGAATAATACCGAAAAAACATTATAATTACTTCAAAAACAAAATTAAAAGCTGAAATGGGCTGAACTATTCGTTTTTTTTGCAACATTAAAGGCAACCAATTATTACATCAAAATCGACTAAGTTATCAGTATGGCGAAAAAAGAAATAACACAAAAATACAAAGCTGGCGATATTTTCACTTTCGAATTAGTACCTGGCGAATATGCTTTTGGTAGGCTTATTCTAGATCTTTACAGGCAATGTTGGAAACCTGGAAAAGCAGAAAAGCATGGCGTATTAGGTGTTCCGGATAGAGACTCGGTTTTTTTTGAATTGTTTCGACAAACTTCCACCTCCAAAGTATTTGATAGTAACAATAGGGATGTTTTGATTCCTGGAATTTTTGCACCGAATTATGATTTGGAGGATTTCACCTGGGAAGTGATACACCACATCCCAATAGAGCCTGAAAAAGTGGATTTTCCGGAATTTTTAACCGTTGATGGTGCTTCTCATGGACAATTTATTAAAGGCGAAATTAGTTATCTCGTGAAAATACCGGGAGAAGAGGTCGAAGCGATTGACATATATCCTTCCAGTAAAGCTCTTGTTACAATTCCTGAATTTGTACTTTGTGCTTTAGGAAGAGCAGATGAAGTTCTTGAGCATCGAAGGGAAATCCGCGCACTCGAAAACAACGATTTACGCTATTCTGTGCATCGCAAAAGGATCTACGATTTATTACCCGAAGAATTTAATCAAGGAAAAACCTATTACGAGCTTGCCAAAGCAAAAGGATATGACTTGAAACGATTGTATGAATGACAAAATTTTATTACCCAATATACCTTGATGATATCCTAATATGAAAACTTTGACAAAAAAAATCTTATCCTGCTTTTTCGTAATTCTATTCTTTTGTATTATCATCATGTCATTCAGCATGTCAAAAAACATTCAGCAATTCCGTCTGAGTAAATTCGGAGAATCCGCTCCTGTTGGGTACGGGATTTATTACAACTGTTACGTCTATCCTGTGAATGAAAAAAAAAGAACATTAAAGCCTGATAAAATTCTTCTACTTTTAATGAATAAAGAATACATTGATTTAATGGATCAAAGTGAATTTCTAATGTCAACATCGCTGCATGCAACATTTAAATACAAAGGAGTTCATCACGATGATAAACAACCAATCATCAACGGATATATGACAAAGGATCGAAAAATATGGGAACTTGTAAAACTGGAAGTGAAATAATTTTTAATCGATGATAAAACGACATTCTTCTGAATTGATGGATGGTTCAGGAATGAAACTTCGGATGTATGAACGTTTGTGGCCAAACAGAATTGAACAGCTGAAAGCCGGAAACAATGCTGAAAATCTTGGACTTTACATGAACGAATCCTTGGATTTGTTTTTTGAGAATGAGGCGAACCAGCAGGAAAAAGACGAAATTCTGAAATACCTGCGTCAGGCTTTAACTTTTGGAGTGGCTAATTTCATGTATGCCAATTATCCTGACAAAGAATTTTCATTTGTTGTGGAGGGGAATGAAATTACGTTGAAAGGCGGAACAGATGGGGCTAATAAACACAGTTCCATTTGGATGAAAGCTATTTATATGGCAATTATTCTGCGTGCTAACAATAGATACTAATGCAAGTAATGAGCAAAACCTTAGAAGAACATTTAGAGCTTATAAAAACACTCATAAGACCATCGAGATCTTTTGCACAACAGGATATGAAACTTAACACTTCTTTTTATCAATATTTGATAAAAGAATGGGAAACAGACCTCCCGAAGTTTTTTATATCCTTACTAAAGGAAGATCGAGCAGGTAATTCACTTCAGTTGAAAATTAACATATATATGGTGGCTGCAGGTCTTGTGGCGTTTGGGCGAAAAGATGTAATACCATTTTTATTTCTTGATGTGTCATATGTAGGTCGGTTAATAAGATTAAGAGGAATACTGAGCGAATTACTTCCATTACCAGAAGAGTTGAAAGATCTGACTAACAAAGATGAAATTTTAAATTGGCTGGAAATCAACTATGATAAATTGTTCTGGGATGAAAATAGAATGGTCTATAATTTATGAAGGAAATAGATTATTTAATAGATACTGTCTGAGAATTGAAAAAAGCTATCCGTAAAAACAATCTTAAGAATATGCAAGTTAGTCAGTATATAAAATCAGATGGAACCTTACTACCGGAAGTTGAAATCATTATCTTGGCAATAGTTCAAAGCCCATCAGGACTAACAAATTTTAATGTTAATCTAAACTTCAATTTCACTATCAATCTGACTATTTGCCAGAATGGTTGTATCAAAGAGAATTTTAAATTATGAATATAAGACATCATTCCGATTTGCAAAAAGCATTTGAATATACGCAAACTTCGTATGAAGATTTGTTTCCTGATACAATAGAAAGTTTACAGGAAGGAAATGCAGAAAACTTAGGGCTTTATATGGAAGAAGCGCTGGACATGTTTATTTACTGTGTTGTGAACAAACGTGAAAAAGATGAACCGTTAAAATATTTACGTCAGGC
>CAZHPL010000248.1:0-4530 GCA_964534495.1 uncultured Lishizhenia sp. | reverse complement strand
GGCTGGTGCCGATCCTGAAAGCGAAGACAAACGAATACCTGCACGCAGAATTTGTGCATCGCGTGTACCGCTGGTTACCGCAGCTGTGCTTGGATGCACCAGCAGGGCATTGGCAGTTGCCGTTGAGAAACTTCCGGGAGTTCCCGCAAACTCATCAGCACCGATATCGGGTGTAATCAAAGACCGTGATGCACCTAGAAAGTCGTTCAACAGTTCGGGCGTTCGTTTTCCACCTGATTCGGCAAAAGTGTTGCTGGTTTGATCTACAACCAGAAAATTAGATGAGGTGCGGCTGGTGCTGAGGAAAGTAACAGGGCCCTGAACACTGCTCGCCTCGCGAGCCATGGTAGGTCCACCGGTAATTCCATTTAAACGTGTGGTAAACTGACAAAGGGTTGAATCCTGGATTAATTCTGCACTGTTGCGATAAACAAGGTATTTGAACCTGATGTTATTGTTAAGGAAATACAGGTTGTTATTGCTGGCCAGGGTATATAAGCTTGTGGGTAGCGTTGTGGTAGTTTTCCAGATGGCTGCGGTAAACGCCGTGGTCGCAGTGCCAGGAATAGAAGTATTGTATAATATATTATTGAAGAAATCCCAGACACCCGAGCTGCCCAGCAAGATTGCTGCTGAAGAAAAGTTGGCGCTGGTGCCACTGGCATTAAGAAACACCGTATTGTTGAACACACGAGAGGGCGCTGTACTCAATCCACTGCTTATCAGTTCAATACCAACTACCGAAGGTGTTGTTGGAGTTAAACCGGGAGCAGCTATGTTGGCAATGGCATTATTAAAAGCAAAAATACGGGTTGCGGAAGCCAGTGCCATACCCCTTGCCGATCCAAAGGACGACAATGTAAGGTTAGCTACATCGGAAATTCGGTTGCCGCTTACCAGCACAGTACCGCCGGTACCAATATTTAAACCGGTTGCCACCGAAGTTGAGGTTGTTGCTGCAGAATTAACACCTATGCGTGTTATGAAGTTATTTCTGATAACAGAAGAGTCTCCTGTAGACAATGAATGATCTATTCCAATACAGGTTGTTCCCACTGTTGCCTGTGGGTTGGTATACAATGAATCAATTGTGTTACCTGCCACTTCGAAATAATCTCCATATCCGGAACTTATACCTCTGAGTGCGGTGAATCCGTTAATATTTCTGATAACATTGTTATTTACAAGGGCGTTGTTTGAACTTGCCGTGCCTTGACGAATGCCCACAAATGTTTGTGATGCAGTACCCGGAGTTCCAGAAATATTGGCGATGGTGTTGCCGCGGACGGTATGCAAACCGCCGGTAGGAGAAGCAAAATCATCTATACCATAAAAAATACTTGTACCTGCCTGCATCCGGAAACCTGCAATGATATTGGAATCATTGTTATAATTGGGGTTTGCAATGTTGCAGTTAATACCGTAACTGGTTGTACCGATGTTTGTCATCAAAATCCCATCGGCAACATTCATGCTTCCTATGGTATTTCTGCTTATTTCAAATCCTTTTAAATATGCACTGGTATTAACCCCTGTGAAACCTGAGAATGACCAGGCCGTGGTATCAGTATTGATAATGTTTTCACGGAACCTCGCTTTTTCAAGATACCCCGCTGAATTTCCCCACTGAATACCGGTGAATGCACCTGAAGAAAAGGCACAACGGCTTCTAACAATGCTGTTACCTATCACAGTTACCTGCCTGGCACTCTGAGATATAATAATACCTATTAAACTACTTTGCAGATTGTAACAATTTGTGATGGTATTGTTATTGATAATCACATTACCAAAACCGTTATTCTCCGCAAGCGATCTGATACCATATACTAATGCACTTGTTACCACATTATTTCTAACAGTTATGGTGTTATTGGAACAAGTAATATTTGCATTCGTGGTTCCCTGCCCGCCTAAGTTAATACCATTAATATTGAAACCAGTGGTAATGAATGTATAGCCGGCCTGGTTATTGTTAGTAACACGGTTAAAAGAAACCAACGCATTGTTAATGTTGTAGGTACGAATACCATTTTCGCCAAACCCAATTACCACACACCCTTTGGAAGCTGTATTGCCACCGATAACGATGTTTTGATCAATGTAGGCATAAGGAACAACATTGTCAATTGCACCGCGGAATAATATACCTGTGTAGGCATTAACAATGGTATCTGATTCCAATGTATCATTTTGACAACGACCTGAAGCACCAATGACAGTAATGGATGTGGTGATTGTTCCATTGGCAGCAGGTATAAAGGCAATCCCTTTATTACCATTTTCAAACAATGTGGGACCGTTGCTGTTTTGGGGTGCGGCAAAGCTGATTCTGCTGTTTCGAATGGTTACATTTTGCGATGCATCCAGATTTGATCTTCTGAAAACCAGAAAACCGGCCTCCATTTGTGCTGTTCCACTGGGGTTTTGGTCGCTAAGGTCAATACCGTCTATGGTAACATAGTCAGAGCCATTGAGACCCCAAATAAAATCAACAATGGTAGAACCTGTAGACAGGGAATTCGTACCTACTTGTGCAAAAATGACCGGTTTGGCTCCGGTACCATAAGCCAGAAACCGTATTGGATTGGCTGCTGTACCTGTGTTGGTAAGGTAAATACCCCCGGCAGGGGCAGTTTCGCTGTGGCCACGATTTACATATACAGTTAACGGACCTGTAATGCTTCCGGCATTTAATGCCGTCACAAATGAAGATACTGTAGGATAGCAGCTGCTTGGAACACTGTACACACCCGAAAAAGTGGTGCCTGAAACAACAGTGTAGGTATAATTGGCAGAGGCATTGTTATTAACCTGCAGGGTTGCCAGGTCATAGGCAATCTGACCGCCGGTAGTTACATCAGCAGACAGTTGTGCCGCTGATTTGGTGGTTGAAAAAGCATAATAATAAACGGTGGCACCAGCTGCCTGACATGGCAGAATGGCTGTACCAGTGCTGCCTGTCATGGTCACAGGGGCTATTTCAGAATTGGTAAATGTGGCCGTAGTACTGTAACGTACATACAACATTTCACCGGCTGCAGGTGTTGCTGACGTGGTAACTGTAACCAAAACACTGTTATTCGGTCTTGGTGAGGTAGTATTGGGTGAAACCGAGGTTATGGCAACAGGGTTGAAGCCGGTCTCCATTACCGACATGCTTTCGTTGGCCGGTGTTCCGGATGTTGAATTTTCACTGATGTTAAAAGTATAGTATCTTGATGAAGTAACAGCAGGAAGTGTACCGTCTGTTCCGGCACCTGATCCATTGGTGGTGGCAGAGCCGTAGGATGGTGGATTGCCAGTGGCAGGAAGCACCAGCTGGTTGAAGCCGGGAAGCTGCAACTGAGCACCTGTTCCGCTCACCGGTCTCCAGTTTCTGGAGAAGGATGGACTGGCAGCAGTGCCGGTGCCAAATAACCAGGTTCTGCCGGCTGTAGCACCGGAAGTTGCCTGAATACGCACCTGCCTGAAACGACCCTGATCGTTCAGGTTATAATCAGCTGCAGAACCTGCCGCAACCTGTGTACGGAGCACAGAAGGAATCTGTGAAAAAGCCCCGGTTGCGAGGATTGATGCGGTTACAAGTAAAAGGCCTTTGATGGCATTCTGGTAAAGGTTTTTCATCGAGATAATACTTTGGGGCAATATATATATTTATTTTTTAACTACAAACATATTGGTAGGTTAATTTACAATAATCAAAAAAAGCGGGGCAATTGCCCCGCTTTTTTTGATTATTTTGACGCCTGATTTAGTTCTTTACTGTTTAATTTTTAACAGTTTAGATGTCATCAGTTTACCTTCTGTTCCTTCAATTACTACTGTGTAAATTCCTTCAGGCAGTGAGGATGCATCTATATTTAATGTCTCAGATCCGGACATTTTACCTGCATTGCGCTGCACCACGAGTCTTCCTGCCTGATCAAACACTTTAACGGTGATGTTGTTCACCACATTCAGATCCAGTTTCACATTGAAGGAGGCGTTGAACGGATTGGGCATTACCTTAATCTGGTTATTCACGGAAGCATTCCTTACGCTCACAGGATACAGGGTAATACCCATGCCAAACTGACCCATGATATTGATGCCATTTCTCTGAACATATCCAGATGAAACGGTACCGGCAACGTAGGTAGAATTGGTGGCTGGCTTCGTCCAATCGGTAGCCAGGGTACTTGAAGCAGGTCTGTTGAGTATAGAGAAGCTGTTATCTACCAGACCAGTGGTAAAGGTTGCCTGATTGTGGAACCACAGTTTAAGGTCGAAGTTTCCGGAAGTAATTCCGCCGTTGGGTTCCATATACCAAACACCACCGTTGCTAACGCTGCCATAAGGATTGGCAGTTGCTGTTTCAAATACATTCAGTCCAACATCGTTTCCGGGTTTGGGTCTGAAATGTGCCAGCACTGAAGATACACCTGCCACATTGTGGTTGATGAATTCAGCGTTGTTACCTTCTGCTATGCTGCCCACAGGGAAATGATAGGTGCTGTCTACCGCTTTGATGCTGCGGCGCAGGTTACC
>CAZHPL010000247.1:0-4554 GCA_964534495.1 uncultured Lishizhenia sp. | reverse complement strand
TGGCGCGACGATTCAACAGGTCCTATGCAAGTTGTTTCTGGAGCTTTAGGGAAAGAAAAAGTGCACTATCAAGCACCGCCTGCAAATACCATTGAAAATGAAATGCGGATTTTCTTCGATTGGTTCAATAAAGAAGAAAACACAGATTTGGTACTAAAGTCTGCCATTGCGCATTTGTGGTTTATTACCATCCACCCATTTGAAGACGGAAACGGTCGGATTTCAAGAGCTTTGAGTGACCTATTACTTGCGCGTTCGGATGAACAATCCTATCGGTTTTACAGTATGTCAACTCAAATACGAAAAGAGCGGAATTCCTATTACGACATCTTGGAGAAGACACAAAAATCGAGTTTGGACATTACAAACTGGCTTGAATGGTTTTTGAATTGTTTGCTACATTCCATTGAAAACTCGGAAAAGATACTTGAAAAAGTAATCTTCAAACACACCTTTTGGTTAAAGCATACGCAAATTAGCCTGAATGACAGGCATCGAAAAATCCTAACGCTGTTAATGGACGATTTTGAAGGCGTATTGAATACAACCAAATGGGCAAAGATTGCCAAATGTTCTCAAGACACAGCTTTGCGTGACATTCAAGATTTAATGGATAAAAACATACTTGCAAAAAGCCCACAAGGCGGCCGAAGCACGAATTATGAATTAAAAGTCGTTGAAAATGAGTAAAAGCTTTTTCACTTTCGAAGTAGGAACTAATTTTCTCCTTTTGGTATAAGGATGTGTGCTGGCGAGGGAGGATAAAGAGGGTGATAAAAAAATCAAAAAATTCATTTCTAATTTGATAATATATCAATTCGGACAATGCTCATTTTTTGACTCAATTTATCATTAAAATCATCTAATTAGGTGCGGGTTTAAACCCGCACCTAAGAGCAACACGATTTAATGAAATAACCGTTTCAACGGTTTACAATTACATGGACAAAATCAACTCTAAGTAACAAACATGCGGAGAAAGTCATACCTTTAATTTTACCTTAACACTTCAAAATCGTAATCCGGTCATGAATATTCAATTTTTGCTTTCAATACTACTTCTTTTCAGTATTTATGGATGTAGCGATACTATAGAAAAAGTGAATCCTGACAAAGAAGCAATTAATAAACTTTTTGAAAAATATCCTGAATTCAAAAAACACAACTTTGAAGACTATGAATTATATAGAACAGTCATCACGGGAGAAAAAAAAATAAGCATCAAACTGTTTCTACATAAAAAAGAGGAAATCCAAGAAAATCAAATAATAGTTATCCAAAATGAAAATGGAAAATCGTTTGCATTACCATTTTTTTGTAATGATTTGAGAAACTATTGGAATTTTGAAAACGAGAAAAAAACATACCTAAACAAGTCGTATAATTCAGTTTTTGAAAAGGAGTTGTTACTCGCACTGAAACTACTAAAACTCAACGATGCTGATGGAACAGGTTTGAACGTTATTTTGGAGATTTTTCACTCACTTCTTCATTTTCAGGTATTAACGGAATTCGATGCCGCCTATATTGAAAGTTTAGGATTTCAACTGGAAAATTCAGGAATGTATTCTGATAGTGATGAAGAAACACAGAAAAGAATTGAACTAAACAGCAAACAAATTCTTGAAGAAATCGATCTTGGAAATGGGAATCGATGTTACAATGCGTTTTTGGATACTAAAAACAATCGTGTTTTTCAATTTGATTTCATGTCTCTTAGAAAAGTAAAGATTAAAAAATTTAATATCAAAGTTTACCGTTTTGGTCAAAGTGTTATTATGACTTATTTGTAAAAATTCAATCGATGAAATTTTCACTTGTTTTACTTCTGTTTTTCTTGTTGAACTTGAGTTGTAGCGATACATCCAAAGAGAACATGAAGTATTCGAAAAAATATGCTCAGTTAATTACTTCGGACTCTTCAGACAAGCTTATTCCAATTACAAATGAAGACATCTATAAATTCGATGCAGCTTGTGCGTTTATCAATCAAAATGGAGATACAATAATTCCTTTTGGCAGATTTAGTGTTTTTGAAACGGATACTTTTTCAACCTTTACGTTTGTTAAGGATGAAAAAATGGGGGTTGTTGGTATTAACCGCAAGGGTGAAATTTTATTTGACGCTTTTTTATATGGGGATGTTCAACTTGACAATTTTTCGGAAGGTTTAATACGGATAAAGCAAAATGGGAAAATAGGCTTTGCTGACAAGACAGGAAAAATTGTAATAAAGCCACGCTATTCATGTGCCTATCCATTTTGTAACGGAAAATCCAAGGTAACTTATTCTTGTACAACTACAAAAGACGAAATGGAACAAACAAGTTGCTCTAGTCCGAATTGGTTTTACATTGACAAACACGGAAATAGATACGAGAAAAAGCCTAAAAGGCGGCCGAAGTACAAATTATGAATTAAAAGTCGTTGAAAATGAGTAAAGCTTTTTCACTTTCGAAGAAGGAACTAATTTTCTCCTTGTGGTATAAGGATGTGTGCTGGCGAGGGAGGATAAAGGAGGGGGATAAAATTCAAAATAGTTCATTCGAGCAATAAAACATCGAAAATCCACATGTGTTTCAGTATGAAAAACAATTCAGCCAATCAAACGCCCTTTTGATGACTAGTGAATTAAAAATCATAAATTTGAATAACAAATAATACGAAACAAGGTATCGAGAATCACTCAAAAAATGGGTTACTATGCGAAAGATTGTTTTGAGTATACAGAAGTTAATGGCAATCAACCATGATGAGAACAATACGCATATTTACAATAATACTTCTCAATATAATTATTGATAAATCTGCCATTGCACAAATTCCGATTCAAGTAACACATACCTCAGGAACTCAATTTATTTCAGGTACCAGTATTACTGTAAATTCAAGTGGAGGAACCGGCACCGATAATTTTTATTGTCCATCTATAACCGCACCTTATTTAGTTGGATATGACCAAGATAATATGCTTAGCATGGAAGGGAGCTATATGTTTCAATTTAGCCCTCCAGTCGATTCCATTTCAATAAATGTCAGCGGATTAGGTACTATTTACCAGACAGATCTTGAAGAAGCACAAATTTTCATTAATGGATCCCATTTCCCATTGGACACTGTGATATATAATGATTGTGACTCACTTGCAACTATATCTATTAATGGTGATTTAACGCATGAATTTGGTAAACCATCTGGTTCGAAAGATATAAGAGTTGGATACCCTGTCTATTCAGTAATAATTTCAGACCATATTATTTTAAATAGCCCTTTTGGTTTTATTTTCTCATTGTTTTTTTTCGTGTCTGGAAGTGCATTTATAACAGAAAATGAATTTAACGGATTGATTTTAGAACCGAATCCCGCTCAAAACCAAGTGACAATTTCAAATCAATTTGGCCAGATAAAAAATATTCGGATTTTCGATTTTACGGGAAATGAAATCTTTGCTCAATACACAACAGATTTCAATAGTTCATTAATTGAATTGGAAAATTTGACAAATGGCATTTACATAATCCAAGTAACAAACGAGAAAGGAATCTATAAATCAAAACTAATAATTGAAAAATAGACAAACACAAACACACTTTTGGCGCAAGAGCCGGAATTATTGATGACGCAAAACGAATAATTGTAAAAATTGAGTTCTTGAATCGCAAATAAAACTAATTTTAAAATCGTCTACTTCGCCGAGCGCCGAGCCGTTAGCCGCATAAACCACTCTCTCCAAGCGTGAAGTCAATCCTAAAATTTGTCTAAGATAAAAGAAATACTTACTTTTGACGTTAGTATCGTAAATCAGAATTAATGATCAAAAGTTTTGGCGAAAAAGAATCCGAGAAAATTTGGAATGGAATTCGGTCAAAAAAATTGCCAAACGAGATGCAGGATGTTGCGCGTAGAAAATTAAGAATGATCAATAATGCCCAGGACGTTAATGATCTTCGCATTCCTCCCGCAAACAGACTTGAAAAATTAAAAGGTGATCTTCAAGAATACTATAGTATTCGGATAAACAATCAATGGAGAATCATTTTTAAATGAATCAATAATGATGCTTATGAAATAACAATAGTAGATTATCATTAACAGACCAGATATGGAAAAGCTAAAAAATATTCATCCGGGCGAAATCCTACTTGAGGAATTCTTAATTCCAATGGAGATCTCAGCGTATCGTTTGGCAAAGGAAACATTTCTCCCTCAAACCCGCATTTCTGAAATTATCAAGGGTAATCGAAGAATCACCGCTGATACTGCGATTCGGTTCGCCAAATTTTTCGGAACTAGCGCCAAATTTTGGTTAGGTCTTCAAGATGATTATGATCTAGAAGAAGAACGTAATCACAAAGAGCAAGAGTTTAATAATATAAAACCAATAGAAGGAAACGCTGCCTAACACCCAATAAGCAAAAGCGCAAAAATTATAGAATTTATTAGGCGCCATTTTCTATTTTCAAAACGTTAAAATCCCAACAAGAAAACGAGCAAGAAAATCCTTACTCGTTTCAAAACTCTATTTCGATACGTATTAAACGATGCTGCTATAAC
>CAZHPL010000246.1:2703-4602 GCA_964534495.1 uncultured Lishizhenia sp. | reverse complement strand
TAATAAAGTCAACTTGATGAATGAGTTGAGTAAGATTAAACGTGTAATGGAAAAAGTAATTCCAGATGCACCCCATGAAATCTTATTAGTGCTCGACGGTTCAACGGGGCAAAATGCTTACGAACAAGCGCGACAATTTGCACAAGCAACAGATATCAATGCTTTAGCTGTAACAAAATTAGATGGAACAGCAAAAGGTGGAGTTGTTATCGGTATTTCTGATCAAATGAAAATTCCAGTTAAATATATTGGTGTTGGTGAAAAAATGGAAGACCTACAACTTTTCGACAGAAAGGTCTTTGTTGAATCTCTGTTTGATTAATTTTCAACAATTTAACATCATTCTAAATTAGTTTTCATAAAGACAACTTACAGATTTGATTTTTTCATAAATTAGTGTCCTAAACTAGTTTTATGAAAAAAATAATTGTAAATCTCATTTATTTATTTGTTTTAGGTTTTGTCTCGAACAATTTTGTTCTAGCTCAATCTATTGAAAAATGTGGATCTGCTCATTTGCATAATCAAATGATGCAAAATGACCCCATGTACTTACAAAACATGCAAGATTTTGAGTTATTTGTAAAACATTATGTTGCCAATAACACAAAAACTGCAGCACAGTACAGAATACCAGTCGTAGTTCACGTACTACATAAAGGCGAAGCGGTTGGTGTGGGTACAAACGTAAGTGATGCGGATATCCGAAAAGGTATTCAAATGCTTAACAATAATTACCGAAAAATCGCTGGAACAACAGGTGATGGTAATGGTGTTGACATGGAAATTGAATTTGCCTTAGCAGTTCGTGATCCAAACGGAAACTGCACAAATGGAATTACTCGTGTAAGTATGACTGGAAATTCCAGTTACATGACGTATGGAGTACAAAGCTCTACATCACAAGGTTTAACTGATGCACAAGTAAAAGCTGTCACTTCATGGAACAGACAAAAGTATTATAACATTTATTTAGTTTCTGAGATCGACAACAACGAAGGTGGAGCTGGAGTTCAAGGTTATGCTTATTTTGCGAGTTCACATGGCCAATCCAATGATGGTGCTGTGATTTTAGCTTCCAATTTCACTTCGGGTGCATCCATGACAACTACCCACGAATTGGGACATGCATTAAACTTATACCATACATTTGAAGGAGATGGTACTGGATCATCATGCCCTTCTACAACAAATGGATGTGGTTCAGGTGCTGGAGATTGTTGTGCGGACACTCCACCACACAAAAGAAGTCAAAGTGATTGCAATGCAACAGGAACAAACAGTTGTAATAGTAATTCATCTAATTCCTTATTCGTTCATAACTACATGGATTACTCATCTGATGCGTGTATGAATATGTTTACAGCCAACCAAAAAACACGTGCTTTAGCTGCTTGTTCAGGTCCAAGAGCATCCTTTTTTGCTTCAAGCAATTTAGCATTGGTTCCCGTTTCTGCACCAGTTGTGGATTTTACAACTAGTTCTTCTGTTATTTGTTCAGGACAAACTGTAAGTTTTATGGATTTGTCTGCGTGTGTTCCTAATACATATTTACCTGAAACCAACTGGTCAAACATTACTTTTAGCTGGACATTTGTTAATGGTTCAACAACATTGACGTCAAGTGTGCAAAACCCAACGATGACATTTACGGTTCCTGGCGCGTATGATGTAACGTTAACTGTAACAACTCCAGCAGGAACAAATACATTAACAAAAAATGATTTTGTTGTATTAGTGGGGTCTCCTACAAACTCATGTTCTCCAACATCTACGAATGCAGGAAATTATGGGCAAACGGTGAGTCGAGTGGTGTTTAATACCATAAATAATACTACTGATGCTATGGCAAATACCGCTTATACGAATTTTGTTTGTTCTGCCAACACTTTAGTTCAA
>CAZHPL010000246.1:0-2693 GCA_964534495.1 uncultured Lishizhenia sp. | reverse complement strand
ACCTATTCATTGGCAGTTACAGGAAATGCAGGTCCATCAGGTGCAGAAAAAATTGAAGTGTATATTGATTACAATAACAATGGCACTTATGAAACAACAGAACTTGTAGGTTCAGGTAGCGTTGCAGCAGGTAGCGGCTCAGCACAAAACACACAAATCATAACAGCTAATGTTACAATCCCTTCAACAGCAACTACTAATGCTATTTTAAGAATGCGCGTAATGGGTGAATTAGGAACTTCCATCTCAGCTGGAAAAAGAGCTTGTACATCAGCCTTCACATTAGGTGACGTTGAAGATTATGGAATATATATAGTTTCAGCTTGTACAGCCGCTCCAACAGTTGGTACACAGCCGACAGCTACATCTGCATGTACTGGTGCAAATGCAACCTTAACTGTTGCAAGTACAGATGCTTCTTCGTACCAATGGCAAGTTAGTACAAATAATGGAACATCTTGGACAAACATTTCGAATGGAGGTGTTTACTCAACTGCAACGACTTCATCATTAACAATCACTGGGGCAACGGCGAATATGAGTACTTACCAATATAGATGTGTATTAACCAATGGATGTGGAACGACAAACTCAACATCGGCAGTTTTAACAGTTAATCAAGCACCAACTTTAAGTTCTTCAACAGGAGCAAACAGATGTGGAACAGGTACGGTTTCATTAAGCGCATCCGCTGCCTCTGGAACGATTTCTTGGTATAGCGCTTCAACTGGAGGAACGGCTTTAGGAACAGGAACTTCTTTCACGACTCCTTCAATAAGCACTACAACTACTTATTATGTAAGTGTTTCTGCAAATGGTTGTTCATCTGCAAGAACAGCAGTTGTAGCAACAATAAATCCTATTCCAACCGTAACAAACCCAGGAAATAAAACGGTTTGCGCAGGTAGTCCTTTAGCTGCAATTAGTTTCTCAGGAAGTAGTTCTTCATCCTCTTACACATGGACAAACACAAATACTGCAATAGGTTTAGCGGCAAGTGGTTCAGGAAATATTTCTAGCTTTACTCCATCAACACCAGGAACAGCAACAATTGCTGTTACACCAACTTTAAATGGCTGTACAGGAACAGCAGCTTCATTTACAATTACCGTTGAAAATTGTGCTGGAATTGAAGACCCTGAATTGAAATTGGTTATTATTTATCCGAATCCAACTTCTGGTTTGTTAACTGTAAATAATATTCCAACAAACAAATTGACAAACGTTGAACTTTTTGACGCAGCAGGAAGGTTGGTATTGAGTTCTAAAATAAGTGGTTCAAGTATGAATTTTGATTTAAGCAATTACGCTTCTGGAACCTATAACTTAATTTTTACTGGCCCAACTAGTAAATTAGTTAAACGACTAGAAATCAAGAAATAAACAACATTTCAACATGAAAAACCGCAAGTTGTCAACTTGCGGTTTTTTTTTGAACAAAAAGCAATTTTTTAATTTATTAAGTGTCTAAAAATTATAATTTTATAGCACCAACTATTAATTAATTATTAAACTATGAAAAAGAAGTACCTGATTGCCGGTTTTATTTTTTCTCTAATTCCCGGGTTATCAAAAATTAGTGCTCAGCATGATCACAAACACGCTGAGGAAATTACCTATAAATCACAAGTGGGCCCTGATGGGAGAGTGCGATGCTTTACTATGGAAGCTGACTCCGTGAGAAGAGCGCAAAACCCAGGATTACCAACTCTACAACAAGAGGAAAATTGGTTACAAGAACAAATTAGAAATTTTAAAGCGCAAGAGGCAGAAAAAGTTGCAAAAGGAATGCCCAAAGCAACTGTTTTAACATTACCAATTGTTTTTCATATCATTACTGATGGTACTGGAGCAACCAATATTGCAGCTCAATGGGTTCAATATCAAGTTGATCAGTTAAACATTGATTATAGAAATTTAGCAGGTAGCACAAATGCTGCTGCTGGAGATTGTCAACTTCAGTTTTGTCTTGCTCTAAGAGATCCAAATAACAATACCTTAAGTGAACCCGGTATTCATAGAGTAACAACCTATGGTGGTGGAACTCAGACACAAACTACAATGGACAATACAGTTAAACCGGCAACCATTTGGGACCCAAGTCAATATATTAATATTTGGGTTGTTAACTTAGGAAACAGTTTGTTAGGATACGCGCAATTCCCAAGCAACTCTACATTAAGTGGTTTAAGTACTAGCGGTGGTTCATCTAATACGGATGGTGTTGTTATTCTATACACATCATTAGGATCGATTGCTCATCCAAATCCTGCTGGAGGAGTTTATGGAAAAGGAAGAACACTAACGCATGAATTAGGTCACTGGCTAGGTTTACGCCACATTTGGGGAGATGGGTCAAACTGTTCTGCAACTGATTATTGTGCAGACACCCCTCCTGCAAGTGCTGCAAATTACGGATGTCCATCGGGCACAAACTCTTGCACAACAGACAGCTACAACGACATGATTCAAAACTATATGGATTATACGGATGATGGGTGTATGAATTTATTTACAAATGATCAAGTTACAAGAGTTAGAACCGTAATGAATGTAGCCACAAACAGAGCTTCACTTGCTTCTTCAACTAAATGTAATTCGCTTGTTCCAAATGACGCTTCGATAAGTGCAATTATTGCTCCAACTGGAACACTTTGTGGAACAAGTTTTACACCTCAAGTAACGTTAAAAAA
>CAZHPL010000245.1:0-4653 GCA_964534495.1 uncultured Lishizhenia sp. | reverse complement strand
GTGCTCCGATGGTGTTGAAGCCTTACAACGTTTTAACGAAGAACTATTTCATATTTGCATCTTCGATGTGATGATGCCCAAAAAAGATGGTTTCACATTGGCAAGTGACATCAGGAAATTAAACACAGAAATTCCCATTCTTTTCTTGACGGCCAAATCCATGATGGAGGACAAAACCCAAGGATTTAACGCAGGAGGCGACGACTACTTAACCAAGCCATTTAGTGTTGAAGAATTACAACTTCGCATGAAGGCTCTGCTTAAACGTGTGAATATCAAGACAACACTTGATGAGGAGAAAATTCTACAACTTGGGAAATATACTTTTGACGTTGAAAATTACACCTTGACCATTAACGGCGAAAAAAAGACTTTGACCAAAAAGGAAGCACACATTCTTAAAGTATTATACAAATTCAAAAATCAAGTTGTACCAAGAGAAGTGATTTTGAATGCCGTTTGGGGACAAGATGATTATTTCATTGGTAGAAGTTTCGATGTTTTCATTACGAAACTTAGAAAATATCTTAAAGAAGATCCTTCCATACGAATCAGTAACGTGCACGGTGTTGGATTCAAATTCGAATTACTAGCATGAGTCATTTGATTTTACACATTGAAACTGCGACCAAAATTTGTTCTGTTGCGATATCTGAAAATGGAAATTTAATCGATTGCATTGAAACGAGTAGTGATGGTTATGTACATGGCGAAAAACTCACGCTTTTCATTCAAGAGTTACTCCAACGAAACAATTTATCCGCAACTCAATTAACTGCAGTTAGTTTTTCATCAGGTCCAGGTTCTTACACGGGATTGCGTATTGGCTTATCAACTGCAAAGGGATTATGTTATGCGCTTTCCATTCCATTAATTAGCCTCAGCACATTGGAAATCCTAGCAAGCTCAGCAAAAAACGATTCAAATGCTACGGTCATCGCGATGTTGGATGCTAGAAGAATGGAAGTATATGCTCAAGTTTTTGACAAGAACACATTTGCTTTATCCCCCATTGATGCGGTTGTTGTAGATGAAAACACTTTCGAAGCATTTGAACCTTTTCTTGCAGTTGGCGATGGAATTGAAAAACTTAAACCTATTTGGGAAAATCGAAAACAAATTTTATTTGAAGAAGAAACGCAACTTTCAGCGCGAAGCCAAGCACTTTTAGCTTACAATAAATGTATCAAAAAAGAATTTGAAGATTTGGCGTATTTTACTCCGTTTTACCTAAAAGACTTCATGGTTGGAGCTCCGAAAAGCAAATAGTTCCGCACCAAAAACTCGTATTTCCACAAGCGTCTGTGGCCCAAATTTCGATATTCTGCTCACTTCTCACAGTAATATCTCGTTTAAAAACAATCCAATTATTCTTCAAATCATACTCCAAAGGAAACCACTTCCCTTCTACTAAGATTCCATAGGAAACAATCTCGGTTTGTGCGTCCGTCATTTTCCAAACCAACTTTTCTTTTGTTACTAAGGAATCAGCTACCTTAAAGTTTAAAGCTGATATTTTGGGTGCAATCGTATCTAAATGAACACTAAAAATACCCGCACTTTTGGAGTCTCCAATAAGTTTTCCGTTTTCAAGTTTTGAAGCCATGTAACCATCCCCAATTGCCAAGTATTGTTTTTCCAAAGGCCAATTAGGATTTAGTGGTATTTGGACATGAATGGCATTTTGCAAAGGAATTGAAGCCGTTAAAAAGCGTTTATTTTTCAGGTTTATGTCATTTTTAACAGGTTCATACAAGCTAAAACTGTCCACTTTAAAAATCACATTTTCGTCTGCAAACAGGTAACTTTTTGAAGGCATTAAATACGTTTCATCAAAGAGTTTCTTTTCTGTTCGTTTTTGCGTAGAAGTCAAGCGCAATTTAAAATTAAGTGTACTTGTATTTCCATTGACATCCTTCACCAATAAGGTATAGCTTAGTGTATCTTTTTCATTTTGTGAAAACAAACCGTTTGTATTTTTATGATAAATATCCAAAGGATTTGCAGTCGAAAAAAAGCATTTATGGTAACGCGTTTTTGAATTTTTCCATTCTCGATAATCGTGATGATCGTTCACATAACGCGTTTCATCAAAATCAATTTCGTCCGTTTGGGAATGAAAAAGCGTGTCATTTCTACGAACTAAAATATTTTCATACAAACCAAAGGAAGAGCCTTTCACATTCATCACATCATGAGCCGATAAAGAGAAACCTAGTTTTGCGTTGGAAGGAAATTTTGTTACATCAACCGTCCAAACTTCTTTAGGCAAATGTGTTCCTTTTTTATCATTGACCACTTTGGTTGCCACTCCAATTCCTGGGTATAAAAATCCGTTTTCATCCAAGGCATACAATTTCAAATGCGTAATTACAGGAGCTATTGAATCTTCCACATAAAAACCATGTTTCAAAGGATTTAAAGCATTTTCAGTTCTAGTATTTCGAATTTCAAAATGCAAGTGAGGACCTGTTGAATTTCCTGAATTTCCAGACCAAGCAATTAATTCTCCCTTTTTCACTTTGATAGCGTTTACGGGCAAAAGAGTATCAATCTCATTCACAAAAAACTTTCGCATAGAAGGCAAAATGGCTTTTAAAATCAAGGGTTCAAATGCTGAACAATGCGCATAAACACTTGTCAATCCATTGGGATGAGCAATGTAAATTACTCTCCCGTAACCTGTTCTTGAAATTTTTATACGTGACACATAGCCCTCTTTAATACTATAAATTGGAATACCTTCTTTCCCTTTCGTGCGAAAATCCAAACCCATGTGAAAATGATTCGGACGAATATCTCCAAAAGTTGCACTTAACTCTAGTGGAATACCAAGGGGTGAATGTAAGTCTTTTCTGACTGTAATTTTTTGAGAATGAAGAACAAAAACAAGCAGATTTGAACAGAAAAAAATAAGCAACAATCGCATGCTCAAAATTAATCTCGAAAAAAATACAAAATACCACCCCAATTCTGTTGCTTGTAAACGAGACAATGTTAACTTTGTGAAAAGTCGAGTAAATGACCGAAAAAATTCAACTTTATTTAAACGAAATTCTTCAAAAAGCGCAGAATGTTCATGCTTTACTAGAAGTGGAGCGTCAAAAAAACAATGATTTGGAACAACAAATTTCTGCATTGCAAACTGAATTAGATTCTAAACACAATCTTGAAATTTCGTTACGAAAAGAAGTAGAAACAGTAAAGTCGGCACTTGAATCGGCTGAAAACAAAGTAGTTGAAGTTCCAATGGCGAATAATGGAAAACGCCAAGCGGAAATCGATGAATTGGTTAAAGAAATAGAATACTGTATTGAACAGCTAAAGCAATAGAGCAATGAGTAAGGTATCGTTAAAAGTGACTATTGCAGGAAGATCCTATCCATTGAATGTAATGGAATCGGAACAAGCAAAAGTTTTGAAAGCAGCTGAAGAAATAAACGCAGTGATAGAAACACTGAGTAAAAACTACGCTGTTAAAGACCCGCAAGATCTCCTGGCAATGTCCGCCTTACAATTGATGAGTAAAAATCAAGGTGTCAAAACTGAAACTGTTCAGCTTCCTGCTGATTATTCTTCGGTTGAAAATGCACTACTTGAATTGTCTGCATCGTTGGATAGCTTGAAGTAATTTCTTTCCTTTTTGTCCTTCAACTGTATAAATTTTATATAGTTATGGAAATTGTAATAGGTTTATTGGTAGGTCTTGCAGGAGGTGGAGCTGGTGCTTTTTTCCTTCAACAAGTGATGTTGAAAAACAAAACACAGAAATTGGTGAAAGATGCTGAAATAGAAGCAGAAAACATCAAAAAAGAACGTATTCTACAAGCTAAAGAGAAGTTTCTAAAGCTGAAAGAAGAGCATGAAACAGCGATTAAAGATCGTGAGCGTAAAATGCAATCCAATGAAGATCGTGTAAAAGCAAAAGAAAAAACTTTGACCCAAAAAATGGAAGAATTGGGCAAGAAAGAAAAGGAAATCGAAAAAGTTCAACACGATTTTGAAGGAAAATTCCAAGGTTTAGAATTGCGTATGCAAGAAGTGGATAAAATGCACCAAAAACGTGTGGCTGAATTGTCCAAAATCAGTGCAATGACGCCTGAAGAAGCAAAGAAAATGTTGATGGATGCTCTTGAAGACGAAGCAAGAACAGCGGCTATGGCATCTATTAAAGATATTGTTGAAGAAGCAAAATTAAATGCTAATAAAGAGGCTCGTAAAATTGTCATTCAATCCATTCAACGTGTTGCAACGGAACAAGCAATTGAAAATGCAGTTTCGGTGTTCAACATTGAATCTGATGAAGTAAAAGGAAGAATCATTGGTCGTGAGGGAAGAAATATACGCGCTTTAGAAGCTGCCACTGGAGTTGAAATCATTGTAGATGATACACCGGAAGCAATTATTCTATCTTGTTTTGATCCTGTTAGAAGAGAGATTGCTCGTTTATCATTACATCAATTGGTTTCAGACGGTCGTATCCATCCGGCTAGAATTGAGGAAGTTGTTTCGAAAACAAGAAAACAATTGGATGAAGAAATCGCTGAAACAGGAAGAAGAACATGTATTGACTTAGGTATTCATGGTTTACATCCTGAATTGATTCGCATGATTGGGCGTATGAAATACCGCTCATCGTATGGTCAGGACTTA
>CAZHPL010000244.1:1483-4666 GCA_964534495.1 uncultured Lishizhenia sp. | reverse complement strand
CGGGCGTCAATAAAATAATAGCTATCAAAGAAATCAAGATGTCCAAAAATCGTTTGATGGTTTGTTGCCAATAGGGCATTGCTTCAGTTGATACTTCCATCAACAAGGCGCCGTATATATTTGACATTTTGGTAGAACCCGAAAGTATCTCAAACATATCGGGAAGGATTTTTACCTTCACTTTACCATCGTCAATGCGTGAAATTATTTTGCGTAAGCGTCCGTGATCGGAACTTTCAATAGCAATGATTACTTCTTCGATTTTATTTTGTTCAATGACCAACTCAAGTGTTTTCAAATCACCAAGATTGGGAACAAACTCGCTCAATTGGAAATCAACACCGTTCAAATTGCAATACCCAACAACATTGTTTGTGTTTTTGGCCAATTGCGTAAGTTCTTTGTACAACTCACAAGCTTTTTCGTTACCACCTAAAATAAGCGTCTTAAAACCATTTCCTGGTTGTCGAACTTGTTTCACTAAGAGCGTTGTCAAGAACATTCGGCAGGTTCCAACCACTAAAAAATGAATTCCAAACAATAGTAAAAACGACTGATAATAATCTTGATACGAATTAACGGTATCGTCTAAAATGAGTGCAAAAAACAAGAGAATTGAACCAATTATTGTTGCAACTAATGTCAAATTCAAAATTTTCAAACGAAACATTCGACGCATTTCAACATACGTTCCCTGAACAAAATACAAAAGCAACCATAACAAGGGAACGACAGAAATACCTGTTATAAAATTCTCATCCCATTTAAAATCAGTGTGTTCAATCCAAATTTTACGCAGGTAGAAAAATACAGACCAAGCAATCAGCCCTGAGAGCCAATCCCAAAAAATGTATAATCCAATCCACGTTCGTTGTTGCATTAGAAATGGATTACTTTGATATTATCAATCTGAATTTTTGTGTCCGTTTTTCCTTCATCCAATGATGCGGCAAATGATTGCAGGAATGAGGTATTTGAAGGCGATGCAGTTATTAACTCTTTCAAATCAATGTAGATTTTCTTCCAGTTTGTGGAAGTGTCTGCTTGTGCATTTAAGCGAATATTGATATTGTTTTGTGCACCGTTTGCATTAACGTAAATCAAACCTGTGGTCAAATTATTGGTTACATGGTAGTCAATCTCTAGATAACACTCCAATCCTTTTGAAATAGCCAATTGTTCATTTGTGTAAGCTACCCACGTTGAATCTGAACTATTCAAAAGCACTTCTCCAAAGGCATTTCCATTGAACCATTGTAAGTTAGAATTTGCAAAATGAATATGAGCGGCAGAAGTATTTGGGTCATTCACCAATTTCATGTTTGCATCCTCAAAATCTTCAATCCAGAAATTCAATCCACTTTTATATTTAGTCACTGGGTTAATTACTAAGGTTTGATTCTGAACTAAATTGGCTGAAATCTCATACACATCCATGAAGGGATATATTTTTTTTGTTGCTGAAATACCGTTGTTTTTGACTGTAGGATAAATTTTAATATCTACTTGTCCAGACTTCAAAACGGGAATTTTGAAAGGAACTTGAAAAACTCCGATTAAATCATCATTAACATAAACCCACGCATCACTGATGTTGTGAGAAAGCTCTCCCTCTGCCCCACTCAATTCTGGATTAGCTTGAATGGTCCATTCGTTCACTTGTATCCAAGATGGGTCTGGATTGTTTTTAATACAAGAATTAAGGACAAATGCTATAGAAAGAAGGAATAGAAGTCTTATTTTCATGATTCAAAAAACGTTAAAAATAAAGGTTTATTGTTAAATATGAAGGCTGTTTTTTTGAAGTTTTTCCAAAATCATGTAGGCCACTTCCAATGCTGCATGACCATCTTCCACACTCACCAGCGGAGTTTTATTATTTTGAATGCAATCAGCAAATGATTTCAACTCTTCTTTAATAGCATTAACCTCGGCTAATTCAGGTTTTTCAATTTGAATTTTCTTTGGCTTTTTACCATCTCCTAAATCCAAGACAATGTCAAAAGGATCAGCTTCACCCTGAATTTCATCGATGCGAACAACTTCCAATTCCTTGTTTAAAAAATCAACACTGATGTATGCGTCTTTTTGAAAAAATCGAGATTTACGCATATTCTTTAAAGACAAGCGAGAAGCCGTTAAATTGGCTACCGAACCATTTTCAAATTCGATACGTGCATTAGCAATATCATTGGTATCACTTACAATTGATACTCCCGAAGCAGCCACCTTTTTCACGCGTGATTGAACAACGCTCAAAATAACATCAATGTCGTGGATCATCAAATCTAATACAACAGGAACATCCGTACCACGTGGATTAAACTGAGCCAAGCGATGGCATTCCATAAAAACGGGTTGGTTGAAGAACGGCTTTGCTGCTACAAAAGCTGGATTAAATCGCTCCACATGCCCCACTTGCATTACCACTTCCGCTTCATGACACAAGCGTACTAACTTCGTTGCTTCATCAAGCGTTTGAGCTAAAGGTTTCTCAACAAAAATATGTTTTCGCTTACGAAGAGCCTCAACAGCAGTTGAAAAATGTGAAAGAGTTGGTGTAACAATATCAACGCAATCCACCTGATCTATCAAATCTGAAGCTGATGAAAAAGCTTTAATATTAAATTGTTGTGCCACTTGTTTTGATGTTTGTTCATCTGCATCAAAAAAGCCAATCAAATCAAACATCTCCGGTAATTCTTGTAGAATTCGCAAGTGAATTTTACCCAAATGTCCAGCCCCAATAACCCCAATTTTCAACATGCTCTTTTTTTTCAAAATTACTTTTTCATTTATTGCGAAAAAATGCAGCTTTCAGAAATTATTAACATTAAAAAAGCCATTAATCAAAAGACTAATGGCTCGCTGATACAAATTTCAAATTTATTTTTTTACTGCGTCAACAACAGCTTTGAAAGCTTCAGGGTGATTCATTGCTAAATCTGCCAAAACTTTGCGGTTCAATTCGATACCACTTTTGTTAACAGCTCCCATAAATTGAGAATAACTCATTCCGTGTAAACGAGCACCCGCATTAATACGAGTAATCCATAATGAACGGAAATTTCTTTTCTTTTGTTTACGTCCAGAGTAAGCATAAACTAACCCTTTTTCAATGGCGTTTTTTGCTACTGTCCAAACATTTTTTCTTCTACCAAAGTAACCTTTGGCAAGTTTCAT
>CAZHPL010000244.1:881-1473 GCA_964534495.1 uncultured Lishizhenia sp. | reverse complement strand
ACCGGGTTAAACAATAATAAACCAATTAAGGTCTTACTTCATGCACAATTGCAATTTAACATTCGAAAGGTCAGATGTATGTACCAAACCTGCGTGTGTCAAATTTCTTTTACGCTTAGTAGCCTTTTTAGTCAAAATGTGGCTTTTGAAAGCGTGTTTACGCTTGATTTTACCACTTCCAGTGATTGTGAATCTCTTCTTAGCACTGGATTTAGTTTTCATTTTAGGCATTTTTTCCTTTTTTTTGAGTTAAACAACTTATGTATCAGCATTTTTTGGTGCGAACACCTTTATTTCTTTTTAGCGTTGATCATCAAGATCATTTTCTTTCCTTCCAATTTCGGCATTTGTTCAACAACACCCACATCAGATAATTCTTGAGCAAATTTCAATAACAAAATCTCACCTCTGTCTTTAAAAACAATTGTTCTACCTCTAAAGAAAACGTAGGCTTTCACTTTGCTTCCTTCTTCTAAGAATTTACGAGCATGCGCTAACTTGAAGTTAAAATCGTGATCATCCGTGTTCGGACCAAAACGAATTTCTTTAACAACAATCTTACTTTGTTTTGCTTTTAATTCTTTTTGCTTGC
>CAZHPL010000244.1:0-871 GCA_964534495.1 uncultured Lishizhenia sp. | reverse complement strand
CCATGATTTTACAAACCGGTGGATTCGCATTGGGTGAAATTTCAACTAAATCCATTTCTTGTTCTTCCGCTAATGCGATAGCTTTTGAAGTGGACATTACCTGTGGCTCTTCTCCATCAATAATTAAACGCACTTCATGTGAAGTGATTTTGTCGTTGATTTTGTGTTGAGCTTCTTCTTCTCTTCTTACAGGCGGTCTTGTGTTTTTCCTCATTCAGTATATTAAATTTCTGTTGCCAATTCTTTTTCGACAGCTTCTTGTACCATTTCGACAAAAGCCGCTGTACTTACAGCACCTCTGTCACCAACCCCACGCTGACGAACTGAAACTTGATTTTGATCGAATTCTTTCTCTCCAACGATAAGCATAAACGGCACTTTTGCCAACTCTGCATCACGGATTTTTTTACCAATTTTTTCGTTTCTGCTATCAACAAGACCGCGAATATCGTAATTATTTAGATAATCTGAAACTTTTTCCGCGTAGTCGTTGAATTTCTCAGATATTGGTAAGATTATAAATTGATCAGTTGTTAGCCATAATGGGAAATCACCTGCGCAATGTTCTAACAACACAGCGACAAAACGCTCCATAGAACCAAACGGCGCTCTGTGAAGCATAACTGGTCTGTGTTTTTGATTATCTGCACCTACGTATTCCAATTCAAAACGCTCTGGTAAATTGTAATCCACTTGAATTGTTCCTAGCTGCCACTCACGACCTAAAGCATCCTGCACCATGAAATCTAGTTTTGGACCATAAAAAGCTGCCTCACCATATTCTACAACTGTTGGAAGATTTTTCTCTGCCGCAGCTTCAATAATTGCATTCTCAGCTTTTTCCCACTTCTCAGCTGAACCGATATATTTA
>CAZHPL010000243.1:0-4676 GCA_964534495.1 uncultured Lishizhenia sp. | reverse complement strand
TAAATTGATGTGGACACGTGCCTCTGCCAAACGGTTAAAAATACTACTCAAATTTTCCTCCACAATGAACGAAAAATCCTTTGGCGTGATGGAAAACAACACTTGCTCTTTCTTGAAAATAAAGGATGCCACCAAATGATCATTTTCTGTTGAGGCTTGAATCACCGTTCCTGCTGCTTTCGGCTCAATAAACGACTTCACATACAAGGGAATGCCTTTATTCTGCAAAGGTTTAAGCGTTTTGGGATGAATCACACTTGCACCATAATACGACAATTCGATGGCTTCGCGAAACGAAATCTTATCCAATTTAACGGTATCGGAGAAGTATTTTGGGTCTGCGTTCAACATTCCGGGAACGTCTTTCCAAATCGTTACTTCAGAAGCATTCGTACAATAAGCAAAAATTCCAGCCGTGTAATCCGACCCTTCGCGTCCTAGTGTAGTGGTAAATCCTTCTGCTGTATGACCTAAAAAACCTTGTGTGACAACAATCGAGGAGTTTTCAAAAAGCGGTAAAAAGCGATCGTGAATCAACTGTTCGGTTTTGGTCCAATCCACTTTTCCTTCTTGGTAGGTATTGTCCGTTCGTACCAATTTACGCGCATCCGTCCACGTAGCAGAAAAACCTTTTTCCACAAGAAAACTAGCCAGTATATGCGATGAAATCACTTCTCCCAAAGAAACAATTTGATCGTATTCATACGCCACATTTTCCGAGAACGGTCGATTGATACGCTCCTTCAGATTTTCAAATAATTCTTCAATAAAGTTATAGATGACGTAATGTCTTTCTGTGAAAAGCGTTCCCAAAATTTCTTCGTGATACGCAGCCAAATCATCCACTAGATTGTAAAACTGTTTTTTGTCGCCGTCACGTAAAGCCCACACAATTTCCTCGAGTTTGTTGGTCGTTTTTCCCATGGCAGAGACAACAACCGTGATATTTTGTCCTTCAAAAAGACTGAGAATGCTCGCAACATTATCGACAGCAGCTGCATCTTTCACAGACGCTCCACCAAATTTGAAAACTTTCATTGAATTGAATTTGAAAGGTCAAAAGTAATGTTATTTGCCAAAATATTGTTTTTACGAAGGACTTCAAATCCCTAATTAACTTTCGATATTTAGTTTTAAAAACCAATCCAAATATGCTTCAATTTGTGTTCCTAAAAAATAGGGTAAGTTTAACAATTTGAATTTCTTTCCATTGGGAGTTTGAACAGCATTTATCTCAATTTCACCTGCATACATTCTTACTGCAAATTCATGTGGACATTGCTCCATATACTGATGTAAAGAGCGTAATTTCCCAATTGGACCCGATTTTATTTCTATTGGTATGAGTAAACCACCA
The DNA here is from genome assembly GCA_964534495.1 of uncultured Lishizhenia sp. Classification (GTDB taxonomy): domain Bacteria; phylum Bacteroidota; class Bacteroidia; order Flavobacteriales_D; family Crocinitomicaceae; genus UBA952. The sequence goes on along the minus strand of CAZHPL010000243.1, from coordinate 3,319 downwards.
AAAGGGATAACCAAATCAACCTCCGCGGATGATTGCTTTTTCTCTTTAACCCAAAAATGGGGCTTATGAAAATTAAATTTAGTAGTTGAAATTAGCTCTTGGGTAATCAATTGTGGTATGAGAGAGCCTTTATATGCTGAACTTAAATCTTTCAAGCCAATTAACTCATGCTGTAAATTGAGCCCATAATTTACTAAACCTATGTCTAAAAATTGAAGACGAGGCTTTTTTCTAAAATCACTTATAACAGGAATTTCAACTTCAGTAGTGGGATAAATCATTTGAATAACTTTTGCTTCATCTAAACTTCTAAAAGCTTCTCCAACTTCACGTGATTTGTAATTTGAATTCCCAAAACCTTGAAATGTAACACGCTTATCCAAGAAATTGAATGCAGAACTCATAATGTGAATGATTACCTTTTCCTCGTTTGTATTCCTTGCATATTTCCGAACATCACTTTTATACGTTTCCCAAATGCTACCGTAAACTTCTTTCAAACCAATTATACTATTGTTTTCAATATATTTACTTACCACTTCGGGCATACCGCCAATCAATGCATACGTGTGAAAAAGATTATACAATGTGTTTTGAGCCGTACTTGAAAGCGGTACTTGAAGCAATGCTTTTCTTGCTAATTGTTTGTCGCATGCATCTAAAAACTCAACAAAATTTAACGGAAAAAGATACATATAAGTGACGCGACCAACAGGAAAGCTTCTTACTTGATGTAATGCAAACTCCAATAACGAACCAGCAGAAATAACATGTAGTTGTGGCAAATCTTCATAAAAGTATCGTAAAAGAGCAATTGCTTTTGGACTTTCCTGAATTTCGTCAATAAAAAGTAATGTATTAGAATAGTCAGGAGCAAGTTCATACCTCAAAAAAAGTGATTCTACAATTTCTTTAACGTTGTCCAAAGAATTAAAAAAAAGAACATCTTCAGGTCGCTCAAGGTTTAAGTATATGTATTGCTTGTATTCAGAGGAAAACTGATGAACCAATGTTGTTTTTCCAACTTGGCGCGCACCTCTCAAAATCAATGGCTTACGATTGTTACTTGATTTCCAAATTTGCAAATCCTCTAAGGCTTTTCGATTCATTTTGATTAACTATGTAAGCGTAAAAATATGACTTTTTTAAACATAAAAACACAAAGTAAAGGCAAATAAATCAAATTATCGTAACAAAGTCAGGGCAAATAGAACATATTTTTGTAACAAAGTCAGGGCAAATAAATCAAATTATTGTAACAAAGTCAAGGCATTTCCATCGATTACATGTCAAAAATGAACCTAAAAAGCAGAGAAAAAACTTGTTTTTTTTCAACTAACTCAGTTTATCGGAAAGGAGTTTTATTTCGGCGATGGGCGAATAATTTCGATACAAAACATTGTAAACGGCTTCCAAAATGGGCATATTCACCTGATGTTCTAAATTCATCACATGCAAGCAACGTGTTGCGAAATAACCTTCAGCAATCATGTTCATTTCCAACTGCGCTGACTTAATCGAATAGCCTTTTCCAATCATAAAACCAAAGGTGCGGTTGCGCGAAAAATTGGAGTAAGCGGTCACCAATAAATCCCCCAAATAAGCACTCGTCTTGGTATCGCGATGCACAGGATGAATGGCGTCGATAAATCGCTCGATTTCCTGAATGGCGTTGGAAACAAGAACTGCTTGAAAATTATCGCCATAACCTAATCCGTGACAAATGCCGGCAGCTAAGGCATAGACATTCTTCAATACAGCTGAAATTTCGGTTCCAATTAAATCATCACTCACCGTAGTTTTGATATAACGACACGCCAACTGTTCCGCAACAAACGAGGCATTTTCACGTGCAGGTGAGCAAATCGTCAAATAAGAAAGGCGTTCCATCGCTACCTCTTCCGCATGACAAGGACCACAAATAATCCCAATATTTTCCAAGGCGACACCAAATTGCTCTTGTAAATAGTGCGCAGGAATTTGATTGGTTTCAGGAATGATGCCTTTCACTGCTGAAAACACGATCTTTTGTTGCCAAATATTAGTTGGAATTTGCGTTAAAACCTGAGATAAAAAAGCGGCAGGAGTTGCCAAAACGATGATGTCGGCAAAGTTAAAAATTGCCTGTAAATCACTGGAAATAAATAGTTTTTCCGTTTCAAATGATAGCGATTGTAAATAACGTGGATTGTGTTTGAATTGACGAATGTGTTCAATGTTTTCTTCATTTCTCAGCCACCATCCCACTTGTTGATTGTTGTTGCTAAACAGTTTCACAAGTGCAGTTGCCCAACTTCCACCTCCAATTACAGCGATTTTTTTTGTTTGCTCCATGAAACAAAAATAAGGGAATAAATCAGATAGAAAATGCTCTTCCGTTTTTAACGACAACAGCAAATTGTTACCAATTCAAATCGATTCGTTTCAACAGAAACCCTCACCATGAAACGTTTTCACTTTGCTACTCCAGTATTGCTCATTCTTTTGGGTGGAACGCCCCTGTTTTCACAAGGCTTGCATACACAAAAACAAAGTATAGGCGTATTGACAGGTTTCGGAAAAACAACACAAGCTGATTTTCAAACACGCTTTTTTTCTGTCACAAAACCACTTGGGAATTTCGTGTTACCAGAAATAGGACTCAAATGGACACAACAAAATTACACCTCTCCCCGACTCCAAATTGAAACCGCAAAACAGGCCTTTTTCACCAGTGGATTGACCTTACGCAAAACCCTTTTCACCTTGCATCGACACAAAAGAGGAAGTAAGTACAATGCACAAGCCTTGGAATTGTTTGCAACGCCAGAATGTGCACTCCCTTTTCACTCCAACGATTACTATAAAGGGGCTTATTGGTCCGTAAAAACAGGTGTAGGTTTGTTCCATTTACAGCAAAAAGGCCGTTCAACACATGTAGGATTTATCGTCAAAGCGGAAACCTATTATCGATTTTGCATTCCTTCTTCCACAACGAAAGGCGCACTTCCACAAGCTTCTGAATTCGGTTTGCAGTTTCGTGTTTTATACCTCAAGTCGCATACTTTTTACCGCAGGAAATAAATCAATAAGAGTGTTTGTTTATTAGCAGCGAACCATTTTATCCTCTTAATGAAATCCAATTTATCACATTTTGTTTTTAGTCCTTTTGTCTTGACACAAAAGGACCCACCTCGAAGAAGCAGCGAAGCTAAAAGTCAAGTCTCAATTGAAGCCGTTCGGAGAAAATTTTCTCATGGATCACTTCAACGAAAAGAGTGTATACTTAGGCATACAAACGCAAGCGCTTTTCGGAAGTGATAAGCCATTCGAAAATTAT
>CAZHPL010000242.1:0-4693 GCA_964534495.1 uncultured Lishizhenia sp. | reverse complement strand
TTTTGAAGCTGATTGCCTACAAGGGTTCCTCTGCCCAGTGCAGTGGTTTGTCCGCCGGTTGCTGTAACTGCGTATGTGAGATAAACAAAATTGTTGTTGCTAAAATTTGGATGTATGGCAACATCCAGCAATCCGCCTTGCCCATTTAATGAAACTGTGGGCACGCCGGTTATTTCGCCGAGGACACCGCTTGATATGTTATAACGATACAGTTTGCCCTGTTTCTCGGTAAACAACACTTCATTGCTGTTGATAAAAATAAAGCCCCATGGAGCGGCCATGTTATTAATCAGTACTTTTTCCTCAAATAATTCCACGGTTTGACTGTGTCCGGTGTTTGCAAACAGACAAAATATGGATGTTATAACTACGAAGCCCAACTTAAAAGTGGGAATTACTGCGAACAAAAAAACAGTCTTTTTCATTATTTAGAATATGGTTTATCGGTTTTTGATTTTCCCGAACGTGGGTTATGGCAAATATAATGCAGCGGTTTTCGCGATTTTACTCATATAGAAAAAGTAAATAACTAAAACAGCCAAGTAATAAACCAAGCACCGCTATTATTTTACAAGGCCCAAACAATATTACCCCTTTTTTGCCGGTCCGTTGCCCCCACCCATCAGCTCCGTCTTACGCTTTCTGCGTAGCCGTACATACATAAGAATACAACCCGCAAACAAACCCGTCATCACCCAGGCGGCCACGTTGTTATACCACAGAATTTTGTGTCTGTCGGCGTCCACCGTAAATCCGGCCAGCGCCTCAATGGCGGCGAGTGCGGCCGCGGCGAGGCACAATAAGCTCATCACATGGTAACGTATCATTCTTTTTTCGATTTATGGTTCCATTTACGTTCATAATTTCCCAGTCGGAAAAGGTTTGATCGCTTTCCATGCCATCTCCTGTAATAATTTGGTCCGGGGTGGTAATTTTAACAAACTTATCGGTATAAATCCTGCCCTTTTCCTGGTCCCAGAACAACTCCTCCGTTTCCAGCTTTTCGCATTTTTGCTTTAATGGCCGCACATTTCTGCGAACCAGCGTTTGCTTCTGCTCGGTGTAGCAGATACCATACTCGGCCAGCAGGTAACTTTCCGTATTTCCTGTTTTATCAATAAAATCGGCACGAATGCCCTTGGGCATTTCTACGTATGGATTTCGAACATTCTTTACCCCAATCATCACAGGGCTCTCAATCACCGCTTTCAAAATACCGGAATCGGTGTACTCAATGGTCACATGCTCTGCTGTTTCCCGCGTGGCAATGCTGTCGGTTTTTTTACTGCGGTAGCTGCCCCCGGGTTTTTCTGAGCAGGCAACCCAAAGCATAGGCAGCAGTATGAGTAATGATATGCGCATTAATCAAATTTACGGCGCTGAAACCAAATGTCGCCCAGGTTCATGCTGAGCGAAAATACCAGGTATTCTTCCCGGGCCAGTCCATTCGCATTTTTACCACGGGTGAGGTAATCGGCCTGAAAATGAACAACGCTTCTCAATGTACGATTGTCGTAATACCTTCGGGAAATGGGTATTCCAAACCCCACAAAGGCCCGCTGCTCGTTTATGGTATAGGGATTGCTGGCCGATGTGAGCACATTTTGGGTTTCTGCCATGGAAACACCAAACCGCACAGGTGGTTTCATGCGTTTTTTGCCCGGTGTTTTTTCATCCATGGGGTTGATAATGAACGATAATCCGTAATCATTTCTGTTGGCCAGTTTTCCGGAGGGGTTGAAGAAAGCGGAATAATTGCCCCAAAGGGATTTTCTATAGTCAACTGCCACGCTGAATGCCCGGCGAAACCTAAACTGATAACCCACCCCAAAAGAAGCAGGCATGGTAAATGATTTGTTTCCGGTTTGTTCATCCATAACCGTATCTACCACCAGCAAGCGGTTTACCCCACCATTGCTAATCAGCTCAAGGGTTCTGGCTGTGCGCGTCAGGTTGGCGCGCATGCCGCTGTGAAAACCATAACTAAAGCCCAGGGAGTGTGCAGCGCTGTCTTTCTCCAAAGTCAACAATACGCCAGCACGGTGTTGCATTCCTCTCACATCCACAATGCGTTCGTCTTCCACAAACAAAAAGCCGCTGGTATCGGGGAAACTGAAAACAGCATTGTCTTTCAGCTGCCCAAACATATAACCACCGGAATATCCCAGCTGTATATACCTTCCAAGTTTCGCGGCCTGTGTCAGCTCCAGCACATTAACCCCGCCGTTTCCCACATGCGCTGTGCGGTTTTTGAATGGCAGTGAACTCTCGTAATTATAATTATACCCCATGCTGGTGGCCGGATATAGCGATATGGCCGAATTCCATGCGTATGGAGAGGTTTTGTATTTTTTCACCGGTTTGCCATTCACCTGAATTTCATAGGGCTTTCGTTTTTCGGTTTTGTAGTTGTTGAACGCTAAACTTAAATAGCTGAAAGAACCTCCTTTAAAGCTCTGTGTCTCAGTCCCGGATTCGATATTGCCAAATCGGCCATTCATGCCAAAATCGAGGGTTGCATAGCGAAGGTTGCCCAGTGTGGCAGGGTTCTGTAAGCTAAAACTGTAGGCCCCGCTGAAGGTTTGTCCTGCAGCACCTGCCTGTATGAAATTGGGCTGTATCAGCTCGCCAAGCCCAAAATTACTGTAGGGAGAAAGGGTGTAGTTCTGCCCTGCCGTTTGTGCTTTCAGGCCGTAAAAGCCCCAGAGGGCCAGTATAATTAGTGGTTTTTTAATATCCATTCAGGCGCAGGGTGTGGTATAATCCGTAATGCAGCAACAACGGTTCTGCAAATATCTTTGTTTTGAGGCGTTCTGCCAAGAAAGCGCTGTCGCCGCCGGTAAGAAACACTTTTCCTGATGGATTTTGGGTCAAATACTGCTGAATACGTCCTTCCACTTCGAGCAAAAAACCTTGCTGGACTCCGCTAAGGATGGCGGTTTCTGTGGTATCTCCCAGTCTGGGCTCAAAATCACGATGTTCTATTTCCGGGAGCCGCTCCGTGAAAGCGGATAGTGCTTTATACCGCATCATCAGTCCCGGAGCAATGCTGCCCCCTAGGTAGTTATTGTCATGCAAATACTCAAATTTTAGGCAGGTGCCGGCATCCACCACCATAAAATCCGCATCCGGTGCAAGATAAGCGGCCCCAGCTACCGCAGCCAGCCGGTCAGCACCTAAAGTTTCAGGTGTTTTGTAGCCCACAGTAAAAGGCAGTTTCAGCCGGTGATCCATCATTACCACAGGGCAATGTAGTCCCTCAATTTCGGCCGGTTTATTCGTTACGTTAGCCAAAACAACCGCCTCAATGCCTTTAAAATCCTCTAATGCTTCACCATAGCCCTCATCCACCAACATGCCGCGTTCATCAAACCTGGCAAATTTGCTTCGGGTGTTGCCAATATCAAGGGTTAGGTACATCTAAACGACGCTTTCAATTTGCTTCAAAGGTACAACACCCTGATGTTTAGGTTTTGTTTTTTTAACATGATGTGGTTGGTGTATTTTGTGAGCAAAAAAACAGGCAGCGACAACCTTGTTTTCAAAATGAAAACCCAATGGCGTCGGTTTTATGGGTTTATTACCATGCAAAGCACTGCCTTAAATTATTAGTTCATTGCCCGGAATGCCTTTGCATTCCTACAATTCCTCTTCCTAGTAATGGGCATGCCAATGTGTTTTTTGACGAATGCGAATAATTGTAGAAATATATAACCCACAAAATCCTTAGATCTGCGTTGCGAGGTCTTTAAAAATGCACATAAAGCAGCTTGAAAAGCTATATGCAGCAACTAAAATAAACATTTGTTTTAAAAAACATACACAATAACAATATAGTAGAAAAAAGTTAAACAATTTGATTAAAGCGCATTATATTTGCACATTAATTCTTACAATAAATACAAATAGCAATGAAAAGCTACTTTCTTTTTGGATCAATCTTTTTTATCAGTATTCTTAGAGCAAACAACATTTCGGTAAGCAATGTTACGCTGGCGGGGCAGAATGTTTCTGCCGGGGTAAACAACGCCGCCAATTTCACCTACATAGAGTTTGATTTAACCTGGGAAAACTCCTGGCGTACTTCAGCTTCTCCCAATAACTGGGATGCGGCCTGGATATTCGTAAAGTTCCGCACTGTGGGCGGCAGCACCTGGAACCATGTGTACCTGGCACCCAGCGGGCACAATACCAGCCCCACCACCCCCACCACTTCCTATTCCGTGCAGGTGGGTCTGGTAGATGAGAGTTTAGCCCACAATGCCACCAGCAATCCGGCTGTGGGTGCATTCATTTACCGCAGTGCCAATGGCACGGGAACTTTTACTGCCCAGGACATCCGTTTAAAGTGGTTTTAGCGAGACAATGGTGTGGGCGACAACGACATCATTGATATAGATGTGTATGCCATCGAAATGGTGTATGTGCCGGATGGAAGTTTCAGCGTGGGGAACAATGCAAACACCACAAATACAACAAACGCCTTCTATAAATTTGTAAGTGGCGGACCAAACACCAGTTACGAAATTACAAGCGAAGGGGCAATTTTAGCCCAAGGCGGGGGGAGTAACAATGGCTATCTGACATATCCAGAACATATTTCTAATAATTTTACAGTAACCATACCAGCCGATTTTCCCAAAGGTTATAAAGGTTTTTATTGCATGAAATACGAAGGGTCTCAACAAAATTG
>CAZHPL010000241.1:482-4710 GCA_964534495.1 uncultured Lishizhenia sp. | reverse complement strand
GATGCACCACAAATAATCAGTTTCGGTTTCACTTCGCGTGCTTTTGCCTCCATTGCATCGTAATCAACAAAACCTGTTTCTTTTGAAACGCCATAAAAATGTGGCTTGTATAGTTTTCCTGAAAAGTTAACGGGTGAACCGTGTGTTAAATGTCCACCATGTGATAAATCAAACCCCAAAATGGAATCACCTGGTTGTAAGCAAGCTAAGAAAACCGCTGCATTTGCCTGCGCACCTGAATGAGGTTGAACGTTTGCCCAAGTTGCGCCAAACAATTTACACAGACGGTCGATAGCTAATTGTTCGACTTTATCTACAACTTCGCAACCACCGTAATAACGCTTTCCAGGTAAGCCTTCTGCATATTTATTGGTCAGAACACTTCCCATTGCTTTCATTACGGAGTCACTCACGAAATTTTCTGATGCAATCAATTCAATTCCATGTGTTTGTCTGTTTTTTTCTTCTTCAATAAGATTGAAAATTTCTGTATCTAAAGCCATTTTAATAGTTTATCAAATAATTACCTTAAGTTTATTCCAAAAAAAAAGTAAGCACTTTTATTACTTACTTTTTGAATTCTTTTAGCTCTTTTGTTATTGAACTTGATGAATATAATTTGTCGCGTAAATTTTTTCCAACCCTTCGCGCAATGTGATCATTGGTTTGAAACCAGATAATTCAAATAATTTTTTAGAACTTCCGATTCTTCTTTCTACTTCGTAACCGTTTTTCAAATGCGCATTTTCAACGAAAGTGATAGTTGATGTTGAACCAGTAACCGCTTTAATTTCTGCTGCTAAATCAGCAATACACCATTCTGCTTCGTTCGCAATGTTTACAATGTTCCATCCTTTCAAATCTTTCATGCGAACACATGCTTCAACTGTATCGTCGATATACGTAAAATCTCTTGTTTGTTTTCCATCGCCGTAAACTGTAATGTCTTCACCAGCTATACATTGCTCGAAGAAACGTGGAACAACCATTCGGTTATCTTGATTGTGACCATAAACGTTAAAGAAACGCAATGAAACAGAATCTAATCCTCTTTCATCAAAATGCGACTTTAAATACAATTCATTATATCGTTTTGCCATCGCATAAGAAGTGTGTGGGTCGACCAACATTTCTTCTGTCAATACATTATCAACGATTTCTGTTGAACTATATATACCACTTGTTGAAGCATAAACTACCATCTTGATGCCGTTTGCATGTGCAGCTTCAACAACATTACGTGTTCCAATAACTTCAACATCCATTGTTTCAACTGGATTTTCAGCAACTACATCAACACCCAAAACAGCTGCAAAGTGATACACTAATTCACATCCTTCAGATACTTTTTTTACCAATTCTGCATCGCGCACATCGCCTTGAATAAATTCAATTCTTGACAATGTTTCTTCATCGATTTTATTACCTCTTAATAAAGAGTCTAAAACAACTACTTCGTGCCCGTCATTCAACAATCTTTTTGTTAAATTGCTACCGATAAATCCGGCTCCTCCGGTGATTAATATTTTCATACGTTTGGTTAGCTTTGTTAAATAAAAACAAATTTGTCGCAAATATCAAAAAAAAATATCAGATTTCACGAATTTCAAGAGGTTTATTTACTTGGAAACGTAACACTTTTGTGATTTATCTGTTTTTAGACTTTGAAATTTGAATTTCATATTCAAATCACTCTTTTAATAGAATGCAGTTGATGAGTGAAGATTTCATAATCCTCGTTCCAAATCCCTTGTTGCGTTAATTGATCTACCCGTACTCTTCCTGATGCATGAATAATTTTATGGTCTACTCCAATAATTCCAACATGAATTACACGTCCTTTTTCGTTTGCAAAATAAGCGAGGTCATTGGTTTGTGAGTCTTCAAAATCAATCGCAATTCCATGCTCTTCTTGTTGGTAGGCATCACGTGGGAGGTTGATGTCAAATAATCTATAAACAGCCTGCGTAAATCCAGAGCAATCAATGCCAAAAATGGATTTCCCTCCCCATAAGTAAGGTGTGTTCAGGTACTCCAAAGCATGTTGCCAGATGGTTTTTGTAGTTTCATTCGATAAGTTCAAATGAAATTCATAGGGACCAATTTTAAAATCTGAAAAACCGACTAACCTTCCTTTTGAGAGCAATTGTTTTCCATTTGGACCAACTAAAGTCGCGTGTGGGCTACTCAAATATTCTTTTTCGTCTAGCCAACGTTGTGTTTCCTTAAAAGAAATAGCCAAGAAATGTTTGCAGTCTGCAAAGCCTTCGTAACCATCCAACAAGGTTCTGACTTTTATCCAAGGAAAGCCAAAGGCAAGTATTTCAACGGGTTCGCCAAATAAAATCTGTGAAACCATTTCTGAACTATCCCTTGCCTCTGCTCGAAGTGGAGCTGCTGCAACAAAGCAAAATGCGCTTTTTTGACCTTCAGTTATTAATTTTAATTTGTTCATATGTGTTTTCAAATGTAATAAATCCGCTCTTTTTAATAGCTATTTTCGCGGTTGACCTATGGAATCCGAAAAATTAATTCTTGTTACAAACGATGACAGTGTGCACGCGAAAGGTATTCATGCCTTGGTCGAAGTGGCTGTAAAGTTTGGGAAAGTGGTAGTCGTTGCGCCTGCTAAACCTCAATCTGGAATGGGACATGCGATCACTATTCATGACCCATTGCGACTTAAAAATTCACTTCTTTTTGGAGAGGTTGAGGCTTATGCTTGTAGTGGTACACCAGTGGATTGTGTCAAATTGGCAATTTATGAAGTTTTGCACCGAAGACCCGATTTGATTTTAAGCGGGATTAATCACGGCGAAAATTCATCTACGAATGTGTTGTATTCAGGGACAATGTCGGCTGCGATTGAAGGTGCAATGGAAGAAATACCTTCGATTGGATTTTCATTAGCTGACTTTCATCCAGAGGCTGATTTTACTGCAACGCAATATTATGCTGAAAAAATAATTGCTTCTGTCCTTGAAAGTGAAATGCCTAAAGGAACTTGTTTAAATGTCAATGTTCCCAAATTGCCACTTTCAGAAATCATAGGAATAAAAGTTTGTAATCAAGCGCATGCCTATTGGGCAGATCGTTTTGAAAAAAGAATCGACCAGTTTGGGCAGCCTTATTATTGGTTGACAGGTGAGTTTTCTGATGTTGATCAACGAGAAAATACCGATTTGCATGCTTTGAAAAATGGGTTTGTTAGTATTGTACCGACACATTATGACTTAACTGCGTTTCAGTACATGCAACACTTTAAAAATTTAGAAAATGAGAATTAATTGGACGAAAGATAATACGCTTGGATTAATCATTGGCTTGATTTCTCCTTTGGTGTTTTTACCCTTAGTAATGTTTATTATTTCACAATCACAGCATGTGACTTTCGAGCATGTATGGCGTCAAATTTCAGAATTTCCGGAGTTCAGAAGTAAATATCTTTCGTTGGCTTTGATTGGGAATTTATTATGGTTTTACCTTTTTCTAAACAAAGAAAAATATGGCTTCACACGTGGAATCATTATTGGAATGCTATGTTACGCGCCTTACATGGTCTATGTGAATGTGTTTATGTAATTGAATTTGAAGGAAAAACGCATTTTTATCATTGCCGGAGAAGCTTCTGGAGATTTGCACGCTGCGAATTTGGTTGCTGCTATAAAAAAGCAAGAGGAAAATATTACAATTGCAGGGTGGGGTGGAGATCGTATGCAGACTGAAGGTGTCACTATTCAGAAACACATTCGTGAATTGGCTTTCATGGGTTTTTATGAGGTGATTAAGAACATTCGGACTATTTTGCGCAATTTCAAATTATGTAAGGAGCAAATCACAGCTTTTCAACCCGATGCGATTATCATGGTGGATTATCCTGGTTTCAATCTTCGAATGGCGGAATGGGCGCATAAACAAGGAATCAAGGTTTTATATTACGTTTCACCTCAAATTTGGGCATGGAAACAAAATCGCGTTTTCAAAATCAAACGAACGGTAAATCGGGTCTTTTGTATTCTTCCTTTTGAAAAGGATTTTTATAAAAAATTTGATGTCGATGTAAGTTATGTTGGACACCCATTGTTGGACGAAATTCAATTGCATTTTTCGAAAAATGAACGTAATGAAACCCATGCTACAAAACCAGTTTTAGCTATTCTACCAGGAAGTCGAAAACAAGAAATTGAGCGTAAATTACCTGTAATGCTGAAAGCTGCCAAAGCTTTTC
>CAZHPL010000241.1:0-472 GCA_964534495.1 uncultured Lishizhenia sp. | reverse complement strand
CTTTTCCAAATTACGAAATACAAGTGGCCTGTGCTCCGAATTTGGATATTAAAATGTATGAAAAATACCAAATTGATTCGATTCGGTTTGTAAAAGGGAAAACGTACCAATTATTACAGCATGCGAATTTGGCAATTGTGACTTCAGGGACAGCAACCTTGGAAACAGCTTTGTTTAAAGTACCACAAGTTGTTTGTTATAAAAGTTCACCTGCATCTTATTGGATTGCACGTATGCTGGTAAAAATAAAGTATATATCACTCGTGAATTTGATTTTGGATAAAGCAGCAGTAAAAGAATTGATTCAAAATGAATGCACAAGTGAAAACATTATTACAGAATTACGTAAACTGGAAGAAGGACAGACAGAAAGAGCACGTTTACTTCGGGATTATGATTCATTGATTCAAGTTTTGGGGGAAAGTGGCATCTACGACCGTCAAATCCAGGAGAGACCGACTGAAAAACAGGA
>CAZHPL010000240.1:0-4712 GCA_964534495.1 uncultured Lishizhenia sp. | reverse complement strand
TTGGTAATGGCATCTTCTTGCGAAACGGATTCATCTTTCAAACGCTTCGGTAAATGCTGTTGAATGCTTTGTAAATTCAAGCACAAATACAACAAATTGAATTGCTCGCGATTGAGTGTAAACAAGTTAAATTCTTCGTAATCAATTGAATTATCAATGTAAAAGCGCAATTTTTCAAAGTTGGAAGTAATCACATAAACGCATTCTGACTGGTTGTTTTTGTAGCCGAAAGCCTGCGTTTCAATGCTGTTTAAATCGGTTGTATTCGTTCCTTTCAGTTCGATAACGGCAATTGCTTTTCCCTCAAAAACGATGGCGCCATCTACCTTTTTGCTGTTGCTTGTATTTTTAAGTTCGGTTGTTAAATTGAAATTCGGTTCGGGGTTGAGTGTATAGCCAAAAATATGACCAAACAACTCGCGCAAAAATCCTTCTTGAAATTGTTCTTCCTTCGAATTTCGGATATTTTGTTGGCGTGTCGCATCGTGAAAATAAGCTGAAAAACGTTTGTACGCAGCGTCCACCTCGGGAGTGTTTGCTTCTAAAAGGTGTTTTTTGAGAACCGTTTTTTGAAATAGTGGCATTAGGAATTGAATGAAAAATTAATTTGAACAATAATCCGACCATCGGTAAACGTAATTTCTTCGCGCACTTGCTTCTGCATGTCCCATCCTGCTTTTTCAAGCGCTGGATTGATAAACTTGGTGCAAATGTCGCGTTCGGAAAGTGTCTTTTTATTCATGCTTTATTCATGTTCTGCTGAATCGGTTTATTCTTCAAGCAGTATTTTCAAAAATAGGAAATTATTCAAACAATCGCTGCACTCAATAGGTATCTTCTCGTACATTTTGAACAAACCCACTACCCACACCGCCCACTTCTGGCGAACAAGCATCTTACTTTCGTTCAAAAAAAGAATGAAATCCACTAAAAAATCAGAACAAGAACTTGTGAAAATCCTTGAAGAACTCGAAATTCAAAAGACCAAGGCCATTGAAAATCGGGAATTTGAAAAAGCCGCTTTTCTACGGGATGAAGAGCGCAAATACATAGAAGATTTGGAAGAGGTTTTGAATCCACCAACGCAAGAAGAAAATGGCTATCCTGAAGATTAATTCCGAGACTGAATTCTACCTTTTTATGAACGGAAAACTGATTTACAAGCGCTGGCACCATACCGGTCAATCGTTGGTGTTTGATGTGATGGCGTATTCAAAAAACACCTTGGTTTCGATTGTTGCAAAATCATCGAAGCAGGCAAATTGACGTTAGAATTTTAACAAATCTCTCTTTCAACCCGACGCATTTTGGCGTTGTGATTACTTTTCTTTGAAGACAATTAAAAACAAAGAAATATGTCACAAATGATTATCAAAGATGGAGAGATGATCCGTATCTGTCCAAAAGACAGTAAAAAATTGGAGTATTCCACAACAAATGGGCGCAGTTGGTCTACACGCTTTTCTGGGTCGTCCATCGGTGCATTTACAGACCTTGTGGATGGTGGAAAAGAGCTATTGGCCAAAACCGAAAAAGGACTGTATTACTCCACAACAAAAGGTAGAAGTTGGTCCAAACGATCGTAATTCAAACTGTTTTTTAACCGATTTCAAGCAACAAACGCGACAAGTCGAATGGGGGAGAAGCCTGTTCGACTTTTGTTTTTTGTGGAGTGAGTCAATGATTGTTGTACAGATTTGTTTAAAAAAACAATCGTTCTCAGGTTAGTAACTATTAACGAATTGTGAATTTGGAAAAACAACCCTACGCCCCTGATAGCAGCGGCATCCTCCGGCAAAGGTTTTTTTTCAAACCTTGTCGGAGATATAGTGAATAGCAGGAAAAGGCGCAAGTAAAACACTTTGATAATTTTAAAGCTGAGTTTCAATTGTACTACAAACACCAATTTACTTTTCTTTCAATCATCTTTGTAATTTATAATGAATGTCTATTTTTAGCAAAAAATTTAAGATGAATAAACTCCAAACTCTTGTTTTTGCATTTTTCATAATGCTCGTTTCAACCGTTTCATTTGCACAGGATTCCACTCGTTATGAAGTATTTGATGTCATTCACTTAAAGGATGGGCAAATTTTAAAAGGTACCATTTTGTCGTATGATTCTCAGTTGGGAGGTATTTCGTTTAAAGATAATTTTGGTCGTGTTTATAATTTTAGTCGAGCGGATTATAAATTTTTCCAAGAGAAACAAAGTTTTGCAATAAAGACGAAAAGAAAGAAGACAATCAATGAGCGAAAATCAACAGGAATTCGATTTGCGTTGGGGTTAAACTCAAGCTATTTTTATGGTCTTGAGAAAATTGAAAATGATAATATGAATAGCCGAAAAGATACACGTGGTATGGGGTTTGGTTTGTCAGGTACCGTTGGCAAATATTTCACAAGAAGTCATTTTTTGGGTGCATCAGCAGAGTTTGGTGCAGCAGCAAGTGAAAGTTATTATAACATTGGTGCTCGTTATAATTTTGAATATGATGACAAAAAATCCAATGTTGCTAAATACATTCCAATTGAGTTAAAATACCAAAATATGATGTTGGAAAATACGGGAATTGAATACATTGAAGTAACTCCAAATAGTTATCATAGTGGTTATTATTTTCCCAAAACGAAATTTTCTACATTGTATGTATCAATTGGTCATGGTTTTGGATTTATCATGAAACACGGTGGTTCATTTAATATCGAATTGGCGTATCAACGTCATTTCACCTTAAGTGAGAAATTTTACAATTTAAAGCCTGCAGATGCTGTGGGATACAATCCGAAATTTTCAGTGAATGGTTTCAGGCTTGGCTTCTCAATTAGTTTTTAACACTTTACTTTCTTCAAGTCTTAAAAATTTAGAAATCTCACTTTGAAACCACTCGATCAAAGACCCAAATACTGTGGTGGTCTTTTGGTGCATTTACAGACCTTGTGGATGGTGGAAAAGAGCTGTTGGCCAACACCGAAAAAGGACTGTTTTACTCCACAACGAAGGGTAGAAGTTGGTCCAAACGATCGTAAATCAAACTGTTTTTGAACCGATTTCAAGCAACAAACGCGACAAGTCGAATGGGGGAGAAGCCTGTTCGACTTTTGTTTTTTGTGGAGATTGTAATCACAAAAATTAATTGAAGAAATGAAAGGTTATTTTGCTTAATAATTTACTCCAATAAAAACAACAGCACTCTATTTCCCCATTTCCAAAAATTAATTTCACTCCGACACGAATTGGCGTTCATGGCATTCAATTTTGTAGCATAAAATGATAGGAGCCATGAAAACAAAAGCAAATGCAGCACTTTTTGACGCCATTAATGTTGTGTACAATGAAACGAAAGGACAAAAATTAACACCTGAAAACCTCAGGAAAATCAAACCTTCTTTGCGGATTATTGCCAAGTATTTGAGTGTAACACATGAACAAGCGTTGATTTTTGCTTTAATCATCGAAGACTCTTTTAGAGGCGACACAGTTTATTTGAGCGATATTTGTAGACACCTAGATGTAAATTCACTTTCGGTCATTCATTATTATGAGGCATTTGAAGTATTAGAGCAGAAAAGCTATATCATAGCGAAGCCCAAAAGAAGAGATAGCAGTGGGATCATCACAAACAAAGAATACATTGTTCACCATGATGTGGCAAATGCAATTCTAAAACATGAAGCGTGTCCAAAAATCCAAAAAAAGCAACTCAATAATCTCATTGATGCATTAGGTGAAATCTATGTTTTGATTGAACAATTGGAGGATGATTTGATTACAGCAATTTCATTTTATGAACAGTTGGGAAATGTCCGCAACGAGCTAACACGATTCGATTTTATCAATAAGATGAAAGTTATCCAATTACAAGACAAGGAATTTTCGATTCTTGTATATGTTATTTGGAATGTGCTTTCTGGAAGGAATGGCGTAGACATAGAACCGATAACAAAAAAGCTGTTGTGGTCTTCTGCGAGTCGAATGAACTTTTTTCAGGAATTAAAAAGTGGTAAAAATGAATTGATGAAATACGATTTACTCGAAATAGTTCCAACTCGATTTTTAAATGACATTGAAGTAATGCCAACGCATTATGTAACTTCCGTTTTACAAGAAAATGGGATTAAAATGGAGGTTCAAAAATCGCAACGTTCCAACATTATCGAACCTGCTTCAATTGGTGAGAAAAATCTATTTTACAATCCTTCAGAATCCCAACAAATTTCTTCGGTGCGAACCATGATGGAGGAAAACAATTATCGCAAGTTAATGGAACGTTTGCAGTCAAAAAATCTTCCAACCAGCATGAATATTTTATTGTATGGCGCACCGGGGACGGGTAAAACGGAAAGCGTTTTGCAACTCGCGAGGGTGTCGGGAAGGGAAATCATGAAAGTGGACATCAGTCAAACGAAATCAATGTGGTTTGGCGAAAGTGAAAAGATCATCAAAAAAGTCTTCATCGATTACGCGGAATATGCAAAAAGAAGTAAAATTACGCCCATACTTTTGTTCAACGAAGCGGATGCCATTCTCGGAAATCGAAGTGATTTATCAGGAAACAGTGCTGCTAAACAAACGGAAAACACCATTCAAAATATTCTTTTGGAAGAATTGGAAAACTTTAAAGGCATCTTTTTTGCGACAACCAATTTTGCAACGAATTTGGATAAGGCTTTTGAGCGTCGTTTTCTTTTCAAAATTGAATTTAACAAACC
>CAZHPL010000239.1:0-4743 GCA_964534495.1 uncultured Lishizhenia sp. | reverse complement strand
ACATGGCGTTGGAAGCACACAAAGACATGCGTCGTAAATCTGGTGAACCTTACAGTTATCATCCTATTGCTGTTGCACGTATTTGTGCAGAAGAAATGGGCTTGGGAGCCACAGCCGTAGTTTGTGCACTGCTACACGATACCGTTGAGGACACACATATTACGCTACAAGACGTAGAAGATGTTTTTGGTCCACGTGTACGTTTAATCATCGACGGTTTGACCAAAATACCGGAAGTCTTTGACGAAAATGCATCTATTCAAGCAGAGAATTTCCGTAAAATGCTATTGACTATTTCGGATGATTTGCGCGTTGTGTTAATCAAATTGGCTGATCGCTTGCACAATATGCGGACACTCGGAAGTATGCGTGCGGACAAACAGCTTAAAATTGCTTCAGAAACCAAGTTTTTGTACGCGCCCTTAGCCCATCGTTTGGGTTTGTATCCTGTAAAAACAGAGTTAGAGGATTTGTCCATGATGTATTGTGAACCAGAAGTTTACAAAGACATTGAAACCAAGTTAAAAAGCACTGCAGATGTACGAAATCGATTTATTCGTCGCTTTGTAAGTCCAATTCGTGACACTTTATTGCACGAGGGATATATTTTTGATATCAAAGCACGAACTAAATCTATTTCATCGATTTGGCGTAAAATGCAAACTAAAGGAATTCCATTTGAAGAAGTCTTTGATGTATTTGCCATTCGAGTAATCATTGACACGCCAGTAGAATTGGAAAAACCCGATTGTTGGCGCATTTACAGTATTGTCACCGATTACTATCAGCCGAGTCCTGAACGACTAAGAGACTGGATTTCAACACCGAGAGCAAATGGATACGAGTCTTTGCATACAACCGTCATGTCGCCAACCGGTAAATGGGTGGAGGTACAAATTCGTTCCAAACGCATGGACGAAATCGCGGAAAAAGGTTTGGCGGCGCATTACAAATACAAAGAATCCAAAAACGATGATAGTAAATTTGACCGATGGATTGCCGAAATACGCGAGTTACTTGAAAAATCAGAACATACTAACGCATTAGAGTTTGTGAACGATTTCAAACTGAACTTATTTCACGACGAAATTTATGTGTTCACACCCAAAGGCGAATTGCGTGTTTTACCCATCGGTTCTACCATTTTGGACTTCGCTTATGATATTCACACGGATATTGGTTCGAAATGTATTGGTGCAAAAGTCAACAATCGTTTGATGCCTTTAAGTTATCAGTTGCAGAATGGCGATCAGTTGGAAATCATTACTTCATCGAAGCAAAAACCTCACGATGAATGGTTGAAATTTGTTGTTTCAGCACGTGCTAAGCAAAAAATCAAATCGTCGCTCAACGAAGAACGAAAAGCAATTGCACTCGATGGAAAAGAGATTTTGGAACGCAAATTCAAGCAATTCAACATCCGCATGAACTCTGAAAATATTAGTTTTTTAGAGAAAGCTTTCCACATTTCTTCGGCGACTGAGTTGTATTTCCGTATTGCTAAAGGTAAAATCGACCTAGCTAAATTACGAGAATTTGACAACAACAACGGAATGTTGCAAATCGTGCGTAAAGAAGGCAAACGCAAAGCAAAAGAACTCGACAAACCTGAAATGGGCATTGACACGAAAAGTGACACCATTTTAATCGGCGACGACTTCAAAGGATTTGATTATCAACTTGCTAAGTGTTGTAATCCGATTCCAGGAGATAAAGTATTTGGTTTCATCACGATTGGTTCAGGAATCAAAATCCATAGAAATAATTGTCCGAATGCAGTTCATTTGTTATCAAAATTGGCATACAGATGTATCAAGGCACGTTGGAAATCTGAATCGATGGAAGAACGCATAGCAGCCATACGAATTGTAGGGATCGACCAATTGGGCTTGGTAAACAAACTCACCGAAATCATTTCAAAAGAAAACAACGTCAACATGAAAAGTATTTCATTCGATTCTACGGATGGTGTTTTCGAAGGAAAAATCAAAGTACTTGTATTTGACACTGACCACTTGGAGCAATTAACACGCAAGTTTCAAGAAGTGGATGGAGTGCAGCGCGTAACCCGTTGGGATGAAGAGACCTCGGAGGAAGTTGGTGAGTGATTTGAGCATATCTAAATTAACCACAGAGGTACACTGAGAAATCACAGAGGTTCACAAAGGGTTTCATTTGATATTAAATTGTTGAGCTTCGTGGGAACTTTGTGTTGCTTTGTGGTTAAATTTCACAGAGGTTTACGTCTAATTTTACTCTTTTTAAAGACAAGTTACTTAACGTTTATTAGACGAAATACAGTTTTCTTTTGGAAATTGAACAAAGTTCTCATCTGTAATTATACTATTTTTTTTTAAGAAGGTATTAAATAGGTTTGTTCTTCTTGCAAAGAATATTGAATTTGGATATATTTGAGAGAAGTACAACAATTGAAAAGCTAATGTTTTGTTCTCTTTATGTAAGTGTAAATATAAAAAATAGAAGGCTCGAAAAATTCCTCTTACAATCTATCATACTATGAAAGAAAGAAAATTATATGCATTATTAATTCTATTGTTTTCCTTTTTAGTATTTGGCTTCGCAATAGTTAACAATAGAAAAAAACAATTCATTGAGATTGCAAAAAATTACAAGACATATAACCAAGAGATTAATGGACGAACGGTCATTACCGATAGTGAAAAATATCAATGGACAATTTTTCTATGCACATATATGGGAGAAGACGTTATGGGGTATCATATTGAAATTGACAGTTCCTTTTTTAGTCGAGCAAAAGACTCGATTAGTCCACATGGAAATAAATTATACAAACTCTATGTCAAGGATCAAACTAGTTACGACAATATTTTCAATCAACAACCTATCGGTCAAACGATAGTGAAAGAAACTTGGAATGTAAAAGAAATACCCAGCGATAGGAGCACTAATTTTAAAAATGCAATACAAAATAGTAATGATGGCTATTGGTATGTTCCTACAAATCCTTCTCAATTGTTTATTATGTTTAAAGAAGAACCTAGTAATTTAAATGATCAAGGTTGGGTTTATGGTATAGTAGATATTGAAAGCGGTCGAATTCCAAAAATACTAAGCCAAGGAAATATTAGCAGTTGTATTTCCTGCCATCAAGGAACAAAATACGACAGATTATTTGGCTATAAAAAATAGTCTCGCTACCACCCAAAAGTAAAATAGAAAACATTGTAGAAAAAGCTAAAAAACAAAAAATGCCCATCAACATTTATAAAGCAGATACAGGTGAGAAAATTGATTATTTATGCAAAGACATTTGGGATTTACCAAATCAAATTTATTTACTTGAAACTTGGCTAAACAAAAAAGGAAAACACTTAAAACCTGATAAATATGTAGCAGATATAGGTTTTGATATTCGAAAAGATGCGTCAGGTGGTGGAGCTGTTTTAAGTTCAAAGTCTATGGAAATAATGGGGAAAATTAAAATGGATATTTACTTATCTGAATACCCTTCGATTGATTAACCTGCTAAAAAGAACCATGTTCAAAACTTCTACAAAGAACTTTTTACCAATGAAACAACATCTTTACATCCTATTGAAACTTTTTGTAGTCATTGTATTTACAAGTCAACTTGAAGCTAAACCACTACGAATTGTTGTCGAAGACATTATAGGTTCTTCCAAATTTACGGGACAGGTAGTGATTACTGGATACGATGGAAAAGGAAAGATTTTCTTCACATCGACTGATTACAAGGATACGATAAGCATAGCCAAAGTGGGTCAACCGTTGGTTAACGGAACAAATTCCGAAAAGAAAGCTGCAGACAATTACTTGACCGAAAATTATCCTTTAATTGGCGACACCGTTTTGATTGTCGTTAATGAAAACGACCTAATACGTGTATTTGGAAAACGTATTAAAACAGATTACCGACTTTGGTCTCCTCTTATATCCGGGAGTATTGCCATTTTTGAATATGCTACGCCACTAAAACCGATTGACAGTTCAATGGTGCTAGGAACTAAAGGAACAACGGAAAGCTGTTGGGATGGCTGTCTTCTTCCAATTGAAATAACGCAACGATTAATAGCTACATACCGACAAAAATTCAATAGCAAACTTAACTCAATTCAACTGAAATCTTTTGTTGGGCAAACCGTTCAAACCGTTTTTTACAATGACACATTGCGACTTTACAACGACCTCATTTGGAGTGACGAACCACCTGGAAAACTGAGAAGTTTACTAATAACGTATTCAACTGGTCAAACCCTTGAGATTATTCCGGAGAACAATACAAACCACGCAATTCAATTTGATAGCAACAGAAAATTTAGTTTGGATGAATTCAAAAAATGCGTCATTAAAGAAGTGAAGTGGTTGGAATAAGTGATTGAGATTCCGTTAAGGATAAATAATTAACCACTTTCAAAACAATACATTTGATCGGAGAAAACACAGAGTTGCATAGAGGAATTACAATATGCAAAAGCTACTTGTTGTTTTTTTTACCACAGAGATACATGGAGACTTCACTGAGATTCACAGAGGGTTTTATTTGCGATTACAATGTTGAGCTTGGTGGAAACTTTGAGTACTTTGTGGTTAAATTACAGAGAGATTCACAGAGGATTACTTTTCTTATTAATTCAATTTTTCACACAGAAACTTATAATTATTTTGGTTGCAAATTATTAAAACCTTGATTTTTCAAATATGCCTTCAAAGCATACATGATTCCCCCTGCCCCGGCGGCGG
>CAZHPL010000238.1:0-4763 GCA_964534495.1 uncultured Lishizhenia sp. | reverse complement strand
AAACGAAATGGTATTTTCAGAAATAATTCTATCTTAAAGTTTTGGAGATTCCCCCAATAAAAAACGCGTTATTCTTGGATTAAACCTTCAAAAGTTTTAACAATATCTGAAAAGAGTTTTAACTCGTAACTAGCTTTGTAATATTCAGCAAAATCAAGGGGGTTATTATAGCGGTATCTTCTGTATTGATCTTTTACTTTGAATTCCACGCTATAATGTACGCCGTCACTTACACCTAATCCTTCTCTTCTAATTTCATTCGTTTTTGGAAAAAAGGTAGAATTGAATTCGTCTAATTTATTTTGATCTGGTAAAGAAAAAATATTATCCATTACAAGTCGATTGAAAATACTGTCTAAGTCGCTATTTTGTCCAATGCTTTTTACTTCATATTGCTTTTTTGTTCGGTTATAATAATGGTAATTTGCCATCCATTTTTTGTTGTAATAAAGCACGATATGTTCCGCTGAACTTGAAAATGAAAAGATAGAAAATCGTATTTCAATCGCATTTTTTGACTCGTATATTGGAGACAAATCGTTTTTCGAATAGGCTTTTTTAATGGTACTTGTATCGGAAACCACTGACCCAAGGAATAGACCTCCATCATTCGTTACTTGACAATACGCACCCTTCAACCCAAGTCCTAAAAAACATATCCAAATTAATCGCTTCATAGCATCGCTTTTATGTAAAACTACTTTTTTTTCAAAATCGTATTTTCGGAAATTATTTACTTTTTGCAGATATTGAGCATTCCTACTAAAAACGCGTTATTATTGGATTAATCCTTCAAACGTTTTAACAATATCTGAAAAGAGTTTTAATTCGTAACAAAACAAGTAGTATTTTGCATAATCAGATGGGTTAGCATACCCATACCGTCTATACATTTCACCAACTTTAAAAGTAACAAAGTAGTTAACCCCATCTCCTGTACCCATTCCTCCACCACCAATTTCATTTGATACTGGGTCAAGCGTAAAACTTCTTAGATTCAAATCACTTAAGTCAGGTAAGGAAAAAATATTGTCCGTAACAAGTCGGTTAAAAACACTGTCCAAATTTATTTTTTTGGAAATAGACTCAAAAACAAACTTATCTTTTCTCTCATCATAATGGTAATAATTTGCGCTCCATTTTTTATCAAAAGTTAAAAACACAAACCTTTTATTATAAAGCCCAAAGTTGGAGCTTATTTCAAAACGAATTTCTATTGTATTATTTGATTTTTTTATTGGTGAAAGCTCTTTAACAAAACAAGAGGGTTCCACAAAAAGCGTGTCCTCTACTACGATTCCAAGCGGAACTTCAATATTCTTTGCAACTTGACAATACGCACCATTCAACCCAAGTCCTAAAAAACAGATGATGAGACAAATATTTTGGAAACGACTTACTTTCATATTATCAGATGGAAATGAACAAATTTAAAACAATATTTATCGACTACTTAATCTAATTATGGATTAAAATTTCTCATGAAACGCTATGTTATCTTTGTGCAACTTTGTTGGAACTCATTTTGGACTTTGTGGTTATTATTAAAACCACAGAGCAACACAGAGATTTTCACAGAGAAGCACGGAGATAGTTCAGTAGAAGTATTAACAATATTCTTTATTTCTTGCGCGTTCCCCCGATAAAAAACCGTCATACTTCCTCTTTTTAACGTGGTCGGGCTATTCGTTACAATCTTTTTACGTGCCTCAAAAGGATTTTCACTGCTATCCCTAACGCGGAAGTAGTTTTACAACATCAAAAATCAATTATATTGGTTGAGGTTCACTTATTTCATTTTTTTTACATTTGATTAGAAATATTTCAAACCAACTAAAAATTAAAAACATGAAAACATTTGTTGCTGCACTTTTCACACTAATTCTAACCATCGCAAACGCACAAAGTAACCTAAAGATTTTCTCCGAAGACGGTAAGAAATTCCAAGTTATGATCGATGGCAATTTAATTAATTCAACATTTCAAAATGAAGTGATAGCAAGCAATTTGAATGTGGATCAATGTAAAGTAAATGTAATCTTTGAAGATAATAAAACAAGTGCTATTGTTTCAGAAATTGCTTTAAAACAAAATTATGAAACTACCTTCAGGATTACACTATCCAAAGGGAATCTAAAATTGAAGTGGATAAGCGAGTCTCCAATTTTAATGGCGACTTCTGCCGCACCTACAAATACAGTAAGCGCAAGTCAAATACCTGCAAATGCATGTACGCCTCCAAATGAAAAAGATTTTAGCAAAATCAAATATAATGTTCAAAATCAGATTGATGACTCAAGGAAATTAAACTTATCCAAACTTGTATCAAACACCAATTGTTTGTCAGCTTCACAAATTCGCGAAATATGTGATTTATTCAATAACGAAGAAACAAAACTAGAATTTGCTAAATATGCTTTTAAAAATTGTCCGGACAAACAAAACTATGCTTTAGTTGGATCTACTTTTAATTTTGATAGTTCAATAGAAGAATTAAATGCATTTACAGGGCAGTAATTGTACTTATCAATGTTTCATCCCCAATTTAGCTGTCCATTTATTCAAAAAGTTCTTCGAATAATTGACAATTTCAGGTTCTAAATTGAGGAAATAAACGGGTAAAGCAAAACCAACAAACAAAATGGCTTCTTTTAAAATAATTGAAACAATTGCAGGTAAATTCGTGAAAAAAGCTTGCTGAAACAAAATCAACGCTAAAGGAAAAAATACAGCAAATAAAGCAAGTAGTTTTAATTGATGCCATCTAAATGGTTGTAATTTGTACAGATAAAAAATGTACCAACACCGCAACACATTGTACCCAACATACGCAACACTTGTTGAAATAGCAGCTCCATTAATCCCCCATTTCGGGATAAAGAAAAGATTTAAGACAAAAACCAAAATACACAGAAAAACGGTAAACACTAAATCGTACTTAAATTTTCGGGAAGTAGAAAAAATGGTTCCATTTAACCCTGCGTACATATCAAAAATGCGTCCAATCATTAAAATAGCAAACACTGAAATTCCTTTCAAATATTCAGGTTTATTCAAAAATGAAAAAAGCTCATGAATTGGTAAATAAACAGCTGAAAAACCAAAAAGTCCAATAAATAATCCAACTGAAGACGATTTCTGATAGAGTTCTTTTAGCTTCTCCATGTTTTTTTCTTTCCAATATTTTGCAACAAGCGGTGTACTAACACGAATTACTGCACGGTAAGGCATATTCATCGCACTAGTCAAATAAATGATAGTTGTGTAAATCCCAGTTGCAGAAAGGCCAAGATAAGCACCAACCATCATAGCATCGAGCGAAATCACTAACATCGTTGCCAAGGTATTGATATAACTCACCAAACTGAAATTTATCAAAATTTTTCGGAAGCGTTTAGGAATCGTTATAGTTTTAAAAGAAAGTGTCAATTCACCTTTTTTTATTAAATGAATCATCAATACAACACTTGGAACAAAAAACACCAGTGCATGTAAAATGAAAAACATGTTGAAATTTAAAATTCCAAATTTGGTCAATACAAGCAAAATGAAAATTAATATTCTAAGGACAATATCTTGTAAAAAAACTGGTAAAACATTTTCAAACAAACCACGCATGTAGCTTTCAAATAACAAATAGAAAACATTCGCAATTCCAATTGGAATAATCCAATAATAATACGTTTCAAAAAGCGGAGAATCCTTGTAATGACTAATAATAGGCTGATCAAAAACAATAGCCAAAACCGTAAACATTACAATTCCTATGCATACAAGAATTACATTCAGCATCAAGAATCCATAATGCTTTTTCTCCTCATTTCTGAAAAATGGAAAGAAACGCCAGCTTGCATATATGGTCCCTAAATTGGCTAATTGTGCAAATAAAAGTGCAACCGTTGTAAGTAAATTAATCAAACCAACTTGCTCAGAAGAAAACAAAACAACCGCCAAATAAAATCGATTAATATAACCAAGTGCCAATCCTAAGACTGAAACGATGGTTGTTCGAATAGCATCACGTTGTACAATTCCCATGTGCCGTAAAGTTAATCAAACTCAAGAACATGAAGGGAAATATTATCATAAGTCAATTGGGTAAGCCTTACGCAATCAGTATTTCTCATTATTCGCTACCTTAGCGAGGTAATGGAGGAAATTGTGTATTTGGCAGTCATTGCTTTTTTTTCAGAAATTCTTGGAACCATTGGCGGCTTTGGATCTTCCCTGTTTTTTGTGCCAATCGCTTCTTTTTTTCTAGATTTACCTACCGTTCTTGGCATAACGGCTTTTTTCCATTTGTTTAGCAATATCTCCAAAATAGCTTTATTCCGCAAAGGATTCGATAAGAATTTAGTGCTTCAAATGGGTATTCCATCGATTGTTTTCGTCATTATTGGTGCTTATTTGAGTAAATTCACAAACAGTGATTTAATGGAAATTGTACTTGCTGGATTCCTCGTTACTATCAGTTTGGTCTTAATGTTGACGCATTTGATTCAATTTAATGCAACTCGTCGCAATGCAAGAATTGGTGGTGCACTTACAGGTTTTGTCGCAGGTCTTATTGGGACCGGTGGTGCAATCCGTGGAATCGTACTCGCCAATTTTCACGGCATACGCGAACCAAGCGATCAGGAAGATTGCGCTCAAATACAGGAAAACGCGCAAGGAAACGCTGACGCTGACCAACTCGACGTTCACATGTTCGAGTTTGGAGCGAGGGTGCATCAAGATCACCGACGTTTCGGACAGTACGGGGA
>CAZHPL010000237.1:0-4819 GCA_964534495.1 uncultured Lishizhenia sp. | reverse complement strand
TTTAGCTGCCGTATCAGGAATCATTTGGATTACTGCATCAGGAATATGACCTTTAAGTTTGTCCAACTTCAATCCACCAACAGGTGCGATAGGTGCAACAGGTTGTGGTGCTGGCGCAGGTGCTGCTGAACCAACAATCATTTCCCAAGTTTTAGGTCCAACAATACCATCTGCAGTTAATCCATGTTTTCTTTGGAATTCTTTTACTGCTTCTTCGGTTTTTGGTCCAAAGTTAGTTACTGCTGGAGAGATTCCTAATTTCTCCTGCATCAATTTTACATTCTCGTTATTATCTCCTCTTTTAAGTAGCATGATTATAATTTTAATAGTTTGATATTACTTTACTATAAATACTATCTGAAATTATTTTATGTCCATCTAATGTCAAATGAACATCGCCTTTATTTAGATTTTTTTCTGCAAAATAGTTTTCAATTGTGAATAACGGATACTTTCTAACCAAGTCATCGGTTGAATTAAATTCTTGATTATCATATTTTAATTTTACATGATATTTGCTTACTTTATGTTTTAGTAAAGAATCCACCGATTCAATGGGGTAACAAAATATAAATGGGGTTACACCTAAACTTTCTAGCTTTTCAAAAAAATCAAAACATTTATCATAGAAGTATGTATAAGAATCCGCAACAATATCTTCATTTTTAACATTTAAGATATTGAAATCAGAAACCATTGTTGAAAAGTCTTGCACAGAAATATACTCTCCATCAGGAGTTTTACAAACAATTGGGTCTCTACTGAATTGTGTTACTTGAAGAATACAAATTTTATATTTTTTTATATTTTCTTCATGTTGATAAAAGTATTTACACTTTAAAAGAGATTGAAAATTTGCACCACCATTTTTGGATTGTGTAATATACTCTACACCCAATCGTTTTGCTAATTGTGCTACCCAACGATTCTCTTTTATAAAATTTAATTGACCTTCATCTAATGTTTTTTCTGCATCTGGAAAAGATGGTCTTACCTCTTTCCAAATTACAGATTCTAAACCTGAAAAAAATTGTAATGATTCTCCCCAAGTAAAAGAACAACCGACTGCAAATATATTATTTCCTTCTGTCTGCATAATGTTTTCCAAATTTTTTTAAAACCTCATGTGCCATAACTTGTTGTCCTAATACACCAATATGTCCATCGGTTGTAGTAGGGTCTTCATCACACATTCTTGCTTTATATGTGTTATAGGAATCTTCTGCTCCCGTATATTGATTATCGAATTTAATAAAATATTCTTTATTCAAAATTTCTATTTCATTTATATTCGGCGAGTTTGGTTTTTTCAAACACCAAAATGCTACATTTTTTGTAGGTAATAGTTGAATTAGTTTTTCAAATCTATTTAATTGCCTATGCTCATATGCTGGTAGTCCTGCAAAGTAAATTGCAAAATCTACTAATGTTTCATGCTTTTCTGGTGTTATTTGGTCATCACCAATCATATTAACTTTTATATCTCTACTATCGCCGTATCTGACGATAGTATGTAAAAAATTAAATGATGTAATGTGTGGTATATCAAACCTACTATAATATGCGGCCTGTATAACCACATAATCTCCTTCTTTTATATTTTTTGCATTATCTAAAATAGCATCCAATATGTAATCATTTGATGCTCCAACTCTTGCGCAGTTTATTAATTCCAATTCTAATTCATCCGATACTATTTCTCCCCAATATCGTTTATCCACATCTTCCGATAGTGTATTTTCATAAAAGGGGTCTTCATCGTTAAACCCATGTCCGTGAGAAAAACTATCACCGAAAATCCATAACCTATTCATACTATAAAATTACTTTTTTAGTGCAGGATTACCTTGCCCTGCTACTGCAGCTTTCTTTTGAATACCTATGTAATCTGCGTATTGGTTTGCTCTTTTTACAAGTGGTTTAATTGGTTCATCTATAATCCTGGTTTTCATTGGGATTGCTTTATCAGGATTCTTTGCATTGTATGCAACGATTGCTGCCCATCTGTGGTGACCATCTAAAACGTATCCATCATTTGAAACGTATATAGGTGCAGTTAAGTTTGGATTAGTGGGGTCTTTTTCAAGTGCAGCATACATACCTGCGACTTTATCACCCACCATATTCATTTGCGTTGCTTTTAAACGGTCTGGTGGAACTTCAACTCCTTCATCATTTGGACCTGAATTTACGTTTATACCATCTTTTTGCAATAATTGTTTAAAGAATGCCTCACCATCTACTTCTCCATCTTTATTCTTTGGCATCTTATCTGCAGGTGAACCAGGTCTTGCCTCCCCTTTGAATTGTGGCATATCGTTTCTGTCAATACCTAAATTACCATCACAATATAAGTTTGTTCCAGGAACAGTCACTTTACATAGATTGAAATATTCAGGCTTTTCACCTTTAGCTTTTGCTTGTCCAACCATATCAACAAGTGCATCTATTTTTGTAGATAATTCCATTTTTGCTGCAGGAGGAATTTGGTCTAATGTTTTCTTTGTAGTATCAATTCCTGGCATTAGGTTTTTCAATTTCATATCATCTGCTCCTGGTCTTTTGCCAGTAGTTGATTTAGTATCACTACCCTTTTCTGCTGATGATTTGAAATCCGATGCACCCATCTTTTGTGCTGCAGGTGCTTGCTTTTGTTGTTGGGGTGCTTGTTGAGGTACGGCTGGTTTTTCACCCTTTGGTATTTGACCATTATTTGCTGCTTTCGTTTTTTCAACTTCCGCAGGAGTGGGTTTATCGTGTTTTGACGGGTCCATCTTCTTTACCATATAGACGTTCCCGGTCTTTTTATTTTTTACGATATCATCTTCCCTTAATAGGTCTTTTAATTTTATCATCTTAATTACCTCTACCTTGTCCTCTATATTGTTTTGGTCTTGGAGTATGTTTATTGTAACTTTTTTTACCTGCAGGTTGCCCTGTTTTTCTTTTTCCAAATGTTACTTTTCTACTCTCACCACGTGTGCTTTTAGCCATATTTGGTTATTTCTCCGATTTACTTTACTTTTACTTTTTTACTGCTTTCTTACTCGCTGCTTTTTTGGTTGTTGGTTTTGCTTTAATTTCTTTTGCAACCTTCTCAGCCACAGCCGCGACTTTCTTTGCTTTTGCTGCGGTCTTTTTTACAACCTGCTTAACTTCTTCAACCTTCTCAACAACTGCTTCTACTTTTTCTTCAACAGCGTCAGGAATGTTGTTGTTGTTAGCGTCTTGAATTTTTCCTTTTTTCATAAGGAGGTAAGTAACTCCACCGGCTACAGCCAATACAATTACTACAATTGCGAATGTACTCATTGTGTTTTGTTTTAGTGAACAATTTAAGTTAAATATAAATATAAAAAATTTTACGAAAATTTAAGTCCAAAGAATTCATAGTTTTTATGTACAGATACTTCATCACCCAATTTAATTGCTTCTTCTTCTGTTCTATATATCGCATCAACAGGACACTCTGGCACACATGCCCCACAATTGATACAATCATTTGGATTTATATACAATTGTTTTCCCTTTTTGTCCTCTTCCGATAATCCGAATACACCTTCACCATTATCATCATTTCTGATTGGTCCGTGAATACAATCCACAGGACATACATTTAAACATCCTGCATCAACACATCCTATACATGGGTTTCCAATTATATAACTCATACTTTATTTAATAACCAAGATGAAGATTGAATTTTATCACCCAATCCAAATACCATTTCTATTCCTAACTTTTCACAAATATCTTTTTCACCAATCGTTTCTGCGGTTTGGTCTCCACCGTTTGTAAAAATTATTCTATCAAATTTATTTCCCATTTCTCTAACAATTAATTCTATTGTTCTATCTACAAATTTATTTTCATCAATTGAAACAATAACGTCATCTACTGCTTTTATATTTTTTAGTATAGTCCTTCTTTGCTCTTCCGTCATAAATGGTCTAGAACCTTTAAGTGACCTCTGATAATCGTTATTAATTATAACAAACAGAAAATCTCCAAGAGCTTTAGAACGATTTAGATATTCGATGTGTCCCTCATGAATTGGATTAAAATATCCACTTACTATAACAAGTGTTTTAATCTTCGCCATATAATGAGAATCGTTTTACAGGTACTTCCACTTCCTCTTCTTTAATTATGTGAACAGTTCCTTTTCTAGCTTCGATAAAGAAATTAGTATCGCCTGTGTTTTGATACCATGCTTCCAATGCATCGGTCAATGATGGCCATATTGTACCTTTTGGAGTTGTTGCAAATATCCATCTATCACCTGGTGGAACTCTTTGGAGTACTAATTCTTTTTCTTGCTTAATTTCTTTTTCCATTCTTTATTAAATTTAAAACTTCATTTGATTTACTATAACTATTCAATATAGTATTAAATATTATCACATTATTTTTAAGTTTATCGCCATAAGATTTCATTAATTCTGTATGTACTTCTTCGTTTGTTTTAAAATTTTCTTTTAGGGATTTTAAATACAATACTGATTTTTCAACTGATTCTTCAATTGAATCTACAAAAAATTCAGAGTTTAAAAACCAAAATCCTAAATCATTCAAATGTTTAAATAACTTTGTTGGACCATACCAAATAAAAAATATATTTTCTTCCGAAAAACAAATTGCTTTTAATGTTTTCTCCGTAATATATTGTCTTTTATACATTCTGTTATCTTCACCATCTTCATTTGAATTAGAATGTAGAGTTTCAAAAATTAGGTTACATACACTTGTAGTATAATCTATATATGATGTAATGTGATTTTTTCCCCAATGTCCAAACGTTGTTTAAGATTGTAGTATC
>CAZHPL010000236.1:4394-4837 GCA_964534495.1 uncultured Lishizhenia sp. | reverse complement strand
GCTCAACATGATCGAAGCTGAAAAACCCACACCCAATGATTTCAATTATTATGGTATTTCGTTGAAGATGAAGGAGGGGGTTGAAATTTTAAATCTGAAATAATTTCAGGAAAAATCAAACCGCACATAGAATACGGGAAGGGGAAATAGCTTTGTGGAAAATCAAAGAATGAGTAATCTTTCAAACGCTATTAAATTAATCAATGAAGCAGAAGTTGTTGCCGTTTTTGCTGGCTCAGGAATGAGTGTGGACTCAGGATTAGCACCATTTCGTGGGAAAGAGGGATTATGGACAAAAGCTATCATAGTAAATGATCAGAAGTTTGATTACATGCGTTTAATGTCTCATCAAGCATTTATTGAAAACCCAAAAGAAGCATGGACACTGATAGTTGGTTTAAAGGAAAACTATGAAAATACAACTCCTCACAAAGGATACAAAC
>CAZHPL010000236.1:0-4384 GCA_964534495.1 uncultured Lishizhenia sp. | reverse complement strand
CTAGAGAAATTAAGCTCCAAAGATTATTTCATTATTACCTCAAATGTTGACGAACATTTTTTTAAAGCTGGATTTGACGAAAATCGAATTTTTGAATGTCATGGTTCCATTAATTACATGCAATGCTTAAACATTATTGAAAAAGAAATCTGGATAACACCTAGCCTTTCGAAAATAGACATAGAGCAATCAAATTATCCAAAATGCCCAAATTGCGGAGGTTTGTGTAGACCTAATGTTTTGCTCTTTGGAGATTGGTTTTGGTTATCAACTCGTTCAAAACATCAACAAAACAGCTATCAAAGTTGGCGCAAAGACGTAATAAACTCAAACAAAAAATTGGTTATAGTTGAAATCGGTGCAGGGAAAACAATAAATACAATCAGAAAAGCGGCAGAAAATTTAGCAAAAAACAACTTGTTGATTCGAATAAATCCCTTTGATATTGAAGTAAGCCACTCCAATCAAATTTCAATTCAAATGGGTGCGGCTGATTTTTTAAATCATCTTTGATTAAAGCATTTAACAAGTGAAATTTTACATTAACAATTCGATACAATTAACAATATAATTTACAGCTTAATTTTTAGGAGCATCCTGGCTTGCACGATATGACGGTTTAGCATATACGGTGGGTCAGGAAGTTTTTTAGCTTAAATACTTCCCAAAAACAAAAAAACCCAAAGCCTAAACTCTGGGTTTTTGGGAGGTCTCGTCCGGATTCGAACCGGAGTAGACGGTTTTGCAGACCGGTGCCTAGCCGCTCGGCCACGAGACCAAAATGGACTGCGAATATACTGAATTATTCTATAATGAGTCTTTCTATGCGAGAAGTTTTTTCATCAGAAAATTCAAAAAGATAGGTTCCAGCTACGAATGAACGCATATTTAACACGTGTTTTGCGTTGGGTTCCAAGTTCGTTTGGAGCAAAATTTTACCCTCCAACGAATAAACACGCAGGTTTAATTCCTTACTGACTTCAAGCTGAACTTCGTCACGAGTCGGGTTTGGATACAATTGTACATTCCATGCGTTTTCTTCCAATCCTTCACAGATTTCTACCGTTACATCCTGACTTTGACTTGCTGTACAACCATTTGCCGTAACCGTATAAGTTAGTGTGTGTGTGCCCAAGCCTGCTTGATTGGCGTTAAAAATCGAACCTGAAACACCTGCGCCTGAAAATTGTCCGCCTGCTGGAGAAACACTGCTCAATTGAACAAGAGTTTCTGTGTCACAGAATGGCCCGATGGGATCAAAAATTACATTCGGAATGGCTTTGACGATTAAGGTTCCTGTAACGGTATCACTACATCCGTGTGTAGTTGTGTAGATGTAACTACTCGCATTGTTGCCAATCGAAGC
The DNA here is from genome assembly GCA_964534495.1 of uncultured Lishizhenia sp. Classification (GTDB taxonomy): domain Bacteria; phylum Bacteroidota; class Bacteroidia; order Flavobacteriales_D; family Crocinitomicaceae; genus UBA952. The sequence continues at coordinate 3,018 of CAZHPL010000236.1, read as the reverse complement.
CAAAGCCGGGTTGAATTGGTTATTGGTGATTCCAGTTCCTGTATAAACACCACCCGATGGCAGTCCATTGTTTAAATTAACTACACCCGCGTTCTGACAAACGGCAGGATAATTCCCAAAACTTAAAGCGGGAACGGCTTCAACATAAATGGTTCGTGCGACAGTGTTAGTACAGCTATTGGTATCTGTAAAGGTGTAGGAAACAACGGAACTGTCTGTAACTAAAGCAGGATTGAATGCGTTTCCATTTACACCTACTCCGCTGAAAGTTCCTCCTGAAACGTTTGCCGATAGAGGAAAAGGAGCTGTGTAAGAACAAAGGATTGGATAGTTCGGTAAACTCAAGTTGGTTCCACCGATAAACACGTTCACCGTATCCGACACTTGCGGACAAACACCAGCAGCAGCGATTGTATGAACAATCTGATGACTTCCTACAGACGAAGAGGAAGGTTGAAGTTCTCCCGTTTGTGCATTCACACTCATGTTTGCATCGGAAGAAAACAGTCCAGTACTCGCGCCTGAAGCCAAGGTTACAGGAACAGATGTCACTGAATTACACACTACATAACTAGGATAACTGAAAGTCGCCACAGGTAAAGCTGAAATTGTAAAGGAAGCAACACTTGTATTAGGACAAACTCCTTGTGTGTGATGTGTAATCGTGTATGTTCCATTCGCTGATTGAGCCATGTTGATTTCACCCGTTAACGAATCTGCAAAAACCAAGTTACTCGATGAAGAAGTGTAATAGCCGTTTACCGCATTTGTTGGAACCGTATTGGCGCTACCTTCACAAACTGTAAAATTAGCATACGAAAAATTGGCATTGTCCATTGATTGTGTTGTTGCAATAAATGCTGTAGAAACTGAAGTACATGCGTTCAAATTTGTAAATACAACGGTGTAATTCCCTGCTTGGTTGGTGGTAAGACTGGCTTGATTTGCTCCTGAAATAGCCGTTGAATTTCTAAACCATTCATACGTTCCATTTGTCGCTGAACATTGAAGTACGATTGAGTCATTTACACAAAAAGGAATTGCATCATTGGTGGAGATAGCAGGTTGTGTTTGAGGTAAATTCAGCGTTACGTAATAGTCATTAAAGGTGTTGCAAGGCGTTCCATTGTAGGAAGTCGGAAAGAGCACTGCTGCATATTGTCCACTCGAAGTGAAATTGAAAGTGAGGTTTCCTGCTTCGCAAGCATTGAAGTTAGTCGAAGATAGGAAAATAGGCGTATTACAATCACTAATATCTACGAAGGAAAGCGTGTAGGGAAATTCTGCTTTTCCTGAAAAAGTTACGGTTCCTGTTTCTTGTAAATCAAAAGAATACCAGTCGGAATCGCGTGCGTTATTATCTGCCCAAGCAGAACCGAAATACGTTTGACCACAAGCGATGGGCGTGTATGATGGTGTTGAACTTTCGCAACCTCCGTTGATGTTTGAACCACAAGTTTCTCCTTCGTTTTGAGAACCGTTAGGCTGTGTGATGTTGCATTGATTAAATTCCTGTACACAGATGGAATACGTCATGGTGTTTGGGACGTCGTTATTAAAATCATGTACACGCAAATAGTACGTTTGTCCAACTGTTAAGGTATTGATAGAAGCAAGTTCTGATTCACCAGAAGCTGTATTGTTGATGCAATTCAACGGATTTAAAACCGCACAATTCCCTGTATATAATTGAACCACCGGGTCAAATTCATAGGAACTATTGACGGTGATAGCAGCGCCTGTAGTTGTAGCAACAAATTTATACCAAACATCATCGTTAGCATTTCCCTCACAAGCAGGTGAAGATTCTGTTGCATACGCCACTGAACCGTTCGTAAGATTGCAAGTAGCTGTCTGATTTAAAACTGTCGCGCCCGCACAATCATCATTTGCAGGAGGTGAAATAATGGATGTATAGGTGTAGGTATCAATTCCAATATAATTTGAATTTGTGCCATTGGGTCCGCCATCCGTTACGAAATAGCGAAAAGCAATGCGTCCATTTGTTGGGCCACTTAGGCCAGAGATGGTAATGGTATATTGTGTCCAAGTGGTTGGGTAACCAGTTGTTGTTAAAGTCGGATTAATCGTCAACAATAGATTGGTAAATGAACCTACTGACGTGTTGGTTGAGCCCACATAAATACTGTTTCCAGCTGTGCTCATGCGTACCTCCAAACGATCTGGAAATACGGGGAAATCATTTTTTGTTCGGGTGTAAAATGAAATAATATCACCGTTGTTATAGGTTCTCGTTGGTGTAAACAACCAGTTGCTGAGTGTAGTAAGGCTATTGCTACTGGAACAATTGTGGTCCGTCGCATAATAGGAATTTGGATTCCCCGATTCAGCTGCAAAGAAATTTGGATTACCAGCTGCCCAGTTTGTTCCTGGAGAAATACAATTGTTTTGAATAAACCAATCGTTTAGCGTCGCAATGTTGTCAAATCCTTCCGAGAAAGACTGTGAAAAGAAGGATAAGGGAAAAAATACGAGAGTGTAAAGTAGAACAAAATTCCTCTTCATATTGCTTGTTTCGTTTGTTGTTTGTTGTTTGCACCGTTGTTTTTATAAGATGGTGCCTCCTTATTTTAATGGAAATCCCGGCCTCGCATGAAACCGGGTTTTTCCAAAATCTATTCCATTAAATAGTTGAATACTTTATTCGTGTTATTGAACTACAACTTGTTTGGTTCCTCTCACTTGTCCGTTTGCATCTGTCAATACAAGGAAATAATTTCCATTTTGCAAACCAGCAACTGTAAAGCTTGAACCACTAACAACATTGGATTGAGAACGTACAACTCTACCCATTAAATCAACCATTGTCATGTTAAACGACTCTTCGTTTGCAAAAGTGATCGTTACATTCGATGAAGTTGGATTTGGGAATACGTTGAAATCAGCAATTTTATTTTCTTCGATTCCAGAAGTTGGACAAATTTCATTTACTGGGTCACCGTAACAATAGTTAATTGGATATAAATGAGCCACTTCCATTGGTTGGTTAGCTGGTTG
>CAZHPL010000235.1:595-4892 GCA_964534495.1 uncultured Lishizhenia sp. | reverse complement strand
TATCCAGGCAGAACATTGTAAAATGGAAACGGTAGCCGATTATCTAGCGAAAGTTCCTGAAGAACGAAAACTTGCTTTTGAGCAAATCAGAAGTCAAATTGTTTCGAATTTACCTTCAGGATTTGAAGAATGCATGAACTATGGAATGTTGGGCTATGTTGTCCCACATAACCTGTACCCAGCAGGCTATCACTGTGACCCAAAATTACCTTTGCCTTTTATCAATTTGGCCTCGCAAAAGAACTTTATTGCGTTGTATCACATGGGATTGTATGCCAATAAAGAGTTGCTCGATTGGTTCGTAGAAGAATACGGAAAAGCGAGTAAATTCAAATTAGATATGGGAAAATCGTGTATTCGTTTCAAACGCATGGACGACATTCCGTTTGAATTAATTGGTGAATTATGTAAAAAAATAAGTCCTGACGATTGGATTCAATTGTATGAATCGGCCTTTCGATCCGGAAGAAAATAATACCCCACAAAAAAAGCCCTGCTACAAACAGGGCTTCTTTGTGTTAAATCCATTTTATTCGATTGTAATGCAACCGTTTTTGATCGAGATTTTAGCACCATCCTTCACTTTTACCCAACCACACGAAGTTTTGATTTCCACTTCAGACGCACTTGTTTGAACAGAAGCCGAACTCGTAGTTGAAGCACTGAATTCGATTTTTTGCGTCGAACCATTCGAACGCACTTCCATCGTGTACTTTTGTGAATCGTTGTTGTAGTAACGAATCGTGAATGCGCTTGCAATTTGAACAACTAGTAAAAATGCAGCAGAAAGTAATAAAGATTTAAGTTTCATAGAATTATTTTTAGTGGACTAAATATACTTTTATTTTTCCATTTACCTACATGTTGTTGAATATTTCACCTTGCTTTCATCTAGAAATCGATCGTTCGTCAAAATGAAAAATCGGATTATTGATTTATTTGTCTAGTAGTTGGCGCCTATTTCCGTCTGCGTCTGCAAGTTGCCTTACGTAGCTATTACGCTACACCCAAAGCGAAAGAGCTTCCATTGATCGCTTTTCCCTTTTGGGTAGCTGAGTGCTCCGTTTCGGCAAGCTTTCCGTCTCCGCCGGGGCGTGGGGTTATTTTTCTAAAACAAGTTCTTTTTAGCGGGATTTGATGAAGTAAATAGGATTTGAGTTTGTCTAAGAAAAATGCAATCTATCACCAATTCTGTTGCTCAAGAATCGTTATTAATTCCGTTTATTTATCTTTCTGCTTAACATTTCAGAAGGAAAAAAATCTGTTATATAAATGGTATTATGTTCAAAATCAACATAATATAATACTTTAACGGTTAATCTTTCTGTTCTTTCAAAAAGTAGAAATCTAAATTTTTCCGGCCTTTCTTCCAAAATTACCTCAAGCGTTCCCATTTTAGGAAATTGCTTTAAAATATGTGGGAGTTTGAGCAACTCCAAAGCAATCGTATCAGCTTTTTTTAAGGTATGATATTCATAAACATATTCTAAAACCTGGAAATATGCTTTTTCGGTAAAAGGTGTAATGATTATTTCGAACTCTTGTTTTTCAACCATTGCTCAACTTCATTTGAAAAAGATTCATAAGAACGCCCTTCGTTATTTTGAATTTGACCTAAAGATGTTTCAGTTCTAGCTTGTAATTCTAAATCTGCAATGAGTGATTCAAACTTATCAATAGTCGAAACTTGTTTAATTCTCATAATTCTTTCTATAAGATTTAACTTCTTTGTTTCTAGGTTCATGTTTTTTAATTTAAGAAATAAAATTACAACTATTCAGTCAATTGCACAATTTGAAAAACCTTGAATTGTATTGTATTCACTTTGATCTACAATATTCTTTTTTTGGTTTGAAAACTCACAAAAACAAACGTAAAATAATTGAAATATTATTTGAGTTCAGAAAATACTTTCTTTAAAGCCAAATCCAAGCGAAACAACTTCATTACTTCGTCAAACATCAAATCTGTGTCTATTTCATCAGAACAAATATCGAAAACCAAAAAATTACTAAAGAAGATGACTTTGTTGTTTTTTACTAAAAAATGAACAAACAAATTTGGCGTTGACTTAATGAAAAGGCTTCTGTTGTTAGAAAAGAAAGTGTAATTAAAGCTCTCAATTTTACTATTTAAAAAAGGCTCGCTACTCTTTACAATATCACTATTTTCTATTTTAATCATTTTAATTTCATCAGTGCTTTTATTATAAACACCAGCATAAATGCTTTCATCAAAAATGCGTGTAATAATCTCATTTTTAATTCTTGATTGAAAATCAAAGGTTGTTGTATCATTTACTATTTGAACAATATTCTGAGCGTCAAACTGTTGTAAATAAAAAACTAAAATCAATTGGACAAATACTTTCTGCATAAGTGTATTAATTACATAACTATTAATTGATAACTTGTTAATTCAAATAAAATTAATGAATTTGTTTCTTGTTTAACACTGTTGATTTTATAATATTGATTCTGATTCTGCAATGTCGCGAATAGAAGATTGTTATCACTTGAAAAATAAAAAATTACTCTAACATAATTCTACCCCAAAATCCTCTCGGTTAATAACTTTCTTGAAAAATCATTTATTACCTCTTCTACGCTTTTATCAAATTGTTGAATTTTGAACGACTAAAATTTGAACGTATGGAAGTAATGGATAAAGACACGCTCGAAAACGAAATCAAGCAATTAGAAGGCCAGTTAACGGGCGACATGATGCAAGACATGGATATCCGTGACAAAATTCACAATTTGCAAATGGTGTTAAAAGGTGTAAAACCACAAGATTCGCACTTTGATTGTGTGGGTTGCGGTTCTTAATGCGAACAAAAAGCCTCATTTTTAGTTTGTAATGCATGAAGCAATTTGAAGTTCCTGAATTTTATCGCTCGCCGATAATCAGCAAAGTGAAAGCTCAACGAAAATTAGATGATCCTCGCAAAAAGGACTTCTCTCCTACTCGTCTTCAATTAGGCAACCTGACTTTTCTGATTGCACGTCACTTTGGTTTCTGCTACGGAGTGGAAAATGCCATTGAAAAAAGCTATAAAGCCATTGCAGAAAATCCTGGGAAACGCATTTTTTTGTTGAGTCAAATGATTCACAATCCTGATGTCAACAACGATTTATTGAGTTACGGACTTCAATTTTTGCAAGATACTTCGGGAAATCAATTGATACCTTTTGAGGAACTCACAGCGGAAGATGTCGTCATTATTCCTGCATTTGGAACAACGGTAGAAATTGAAAAAATCCTTTCCGATAAAGGCGTTGACATCAAAACCTACAACACCACTTGCCCTTTCGTTGAAAAAGTATGGAATCGCTCAGAAAAATTGGGCGAAACAGCGCACACGATTGTCATTCATGGAAAAGCCAATCACGAAGAAACACGCGCCACCTTTTCTCATAGTTCATTGAACGCTCCTTCCATTGTAATCAAAGACCTAAAAGAAGCAAAATTGCTGGAACAAGCCATTCGCGGAGAAATGAACAACGAGCTGTTTTTTGAAATCTTCAAAGGAAAACATTCTGACAATTTTCAACCCGAATTGCACTTAAAGAAAATTGGCGTTGTCAATCAAACAACGATGTTGGCCACCGAAACACAAGAAATCACGGACTACTTGCGAAATGTCATGCTCGATTTATACGGTGAAGCTTCTATTCGTGAACACATTGCCGACACACGCGACACCTTGTGCTATGCAACCAATGACAATCAATCTGCAACATTAGGTTTGATGGAGGAAACAGCGGATTTAGCCATTGTAGTGGGAGGTTATAACAGTTCGAATACAAGTCATTTGGTGGAATTATTAGAACAGTGTTTTCCAACGTTTTTCATACGTGGAGAACAAGAAATCGTGGACAGAAATCATATCCATTCGTTTGACATTCACCAACATCAACTCCTTGAAAAGACTTCTTTTTTACCTGAAAAAGAGCATTTGACCATTGCCATCACAAGTGGCGCTTCCTGTCCAGATGCGTTAGTGGATGCAGTTATCAAAAAAGTCGTTCAAGTAAAAGGTGATTTCGTTTCCGACGAAGCTATTCTTCAAGCAATCGAAGCTTTAACATAAAATGAAAATATATACTAAAAAAGGTGATTCTGGCACAACCGGATTAATTGGAGGAACACGCGTTCCCAAAAACGCCATACGTATCGATGCGTACGGAACTATTGACGAATTAAATTCGTATTTGGGTGTCGTTCGTGATTATGAAATCGAAGAAGCGTTAAAGAAACAAATTATTGAAATTCAAGATCGTTTGTTTACAATTGG
>CAZHPL010000235.1:0-585 GCA_964534495.1 uncultured Lishizhenia sp. | reverse complement strand
TGGTTCAAGTTTGGCTTCCGATCCAGAAAAATCGAACATGAAAATTCCTGATTTGAAGGAATCCGATATCACAGCTCTTGAAAATTGGATGGATGAAATGGATGCTACTTTACCCGAAATGCGTCATTTTATTTTACCTGGAGGACATTTAGCGGTATCGTTTTGTCACGTAGCACGTTGTGTTTGCAGACGAGCAGAACGTTTGACTGTTGAATTAGCGGAAAAAGAGTTTGTTGCACCTTTGGTTTTAAGTTATCTAAACCGCTTGAGCGACTATTTATTTGTGGTAAGCAGAAAATTAACACAAGACTTCAATGCCGTTGAACAACCATGGATGCCACGCATGTAATTCCTAATTGTTGATAAAAAATTAATTTGATTATTATTTAGACTTGTATAATATCAAATAAAGTCTACTTTTGCCGAAAATTAACACAACAAAAACTATAGAATTATGTATTGGACACTTGAACTTGCCTCTTATTTGGAAGACGCTCCGTGGCCTGCAACTAAAGAAGAGTTAATTGATTTTGCTATACGCACTGGAGCTCCTTTGGAGGTTGTAGAAAACCTACAAGATTTGGA
>CAZHPL010000234.1:0-4904 GCA_964534495.1 uncultured Lishizhenia sp. | reverse complement strand
TTTAAGAAGCTTGTAGAACTTTATGATCCAGAATTATCTTTCTTTTCATATTACTTAGCAACAAGAATAGATAGAGCAATTGTTAATCTCATCAAATGTAAATTCACCCATCTTGAAGAAATTGATGAACAAGAAATTCAAGAACTAAAAGCCAGTGATATATTGGGCACGTCAACAAGTAGCTGAGCGACTTCAAAATGTTAAATCACAAATACCTCCTGGAATCGGAAATCCTGAGTTAGGACCCATTTCAACGGGTTTAGGTGAAATTTACCAATACGTTGTTCGTGCGAAAAAGGGCTACGAAAGTAAATACGACGTGATGGAATTACGAACCATTCAAGATTGGGTAGTTCGTCGCCAATTACTGGGTGTAAAGGGCGTTGCAGAAGTGAGTTCTTTTGGTGGAAAATTGAAACAATACGAGATTTCTATTAACCCCGATCGTTTACTTTCCTACAATTTGAATATGGAAGATGTATTCAAAGCATTGGAAAAAAACAACCAAAATACAGGTGGTGCCTACATCGAAAAAGGACCAACAGTTCTGTTTATTCGCAGTGAAGGTCTAATCGGCACCAAAGAGGACAGCGAAAATATTTCCATTACGGAAACGGAAACTGGAACGCCTATTTTTATCAGTGATGTAGCGAAGGTCAACATGGGACAGGCAACGCGTTATGGTGCTGTGGGCTACAACGATGAGGGTGAAGCGGCAGGAGCTGTTGTAATGATGTTGAAAGGTGCCAATAGCAGTGAAGTGATCAAAAATGTTAAAAAACGAATTGCAGAAATTCAAAAAACCTTACCTGAAGGCGTGGTGATTGAACCTTTTCTCGATCGAACAAAAATGGTAAATAACGCCATAGGAACCGTGGAGAAAAACTTGGTGGAAGGAGCATTGATTGTGGTGTTTATTTTAGTGCTTTTCCTTGGGAATTTCCGAGCAGGTTTGTTAGTAGCATCTGTTATTCCTTTGGCGATGTTGTTTGCCGTCATCATGATGAACACCTTTGGCGTGAGTGGAAACTTGATGTCATTGGGAGCATTGGATTTTGGGTTAATCGTTGATGGAGCAGTGATTATAGTGGAAGCGGTGATGCATCAGTTGTCGCATGGTAAACGTTTTGCAGGGGTAAATGCCATTTCACAACAACAAATGGACGAAGAAGTGGGTTCCTCAGCTGGTAAAATGATGAACAGTGCTGTTTTTGGTCAGGTCATTATTTTAATTGTGTACCTCCCGATTTTGTCCTTAAGTGGAATTGAAGGTAAGATGTTTAAGCCTATGGCACAGACGGTTGCATTTGCATTAGCAGGTGCTTTTATTTTGTCGTTGACGTATATTCCGATGATGAGTTCGTTGATGTTGAGCAAAAAGATTAAGCACACACCAAATGTATCGGATCGTATTATGGCGCGTGTGGAAATTGGTTATCAAAACATGCTGTTAAAGGTCTTGAAACATCAGAAAAAAGTGTTGACAACGGTAGTCATTTTGTTTATTGGCTCCATCATTGTGATGGCTAACTTAGGTGGTGAATTCATACCGGCATTGGAAGAAGGAGATTTTGCGGTCGATACACGTGTGTTAACAGGAAGTAATTTAAATACGACTGTAAATTATTCTCAAAAAGCAGCTCACGTTTTAAAATCACGTTTCCCGGAAGTTGAAAAAGTAGTAACTAAAATCGGAAGCGGGGAAGTGCCAACGGATCCAATGCCTATGGAAGCAGCTGATATGATGGTGATTTTGAAGGATAAAAGTGAGTGGACTTCCGCTGAGACCTTTCCGGAGTTGGCAGAAAAAATGAGTAAAGCGCTTGAAGACGTACCTGGTATTACTGCAGGTTTTCAATACCCTGTTCAAATGCGTTTCAATGAGTTGATGACGGGCGCACGTCAGGATGTGGTTTGTAAAATCTTCGGTGAAAATTTAGATTCTTTGGCCGCTTATGCCGATCGTTTGGGTAAAATCGTTAGCACCGTGAAAGGAGCTCAGGATTTATACATAGAACCTGTAACGGGGATGCCGCAAATTGTTATTGCCTACAACCGTGCGATTATGGCGCAGTACAATGTGAATGTGGAGGATATTAATCGTATTGTGAATACAGCCTTTGCAGGTCAGTCAGCAGGTTCTGTTTATGAAGGCGAAAAACGCTTTGATTTGGTGGTTCGCATGGATAATCAATTGCGTAGCCGTTTGGAGGATATTCAAAATTTATTGATTCCCACTTCGAAAGGTATACAAATTCCCTTGCATCAATTAGCAGATGTTAGTATCAAAGACGGACCTAACCAAATTCAACGGGAAGATACAAAACGTAGAATTGTAGTAGGTTTCAATGTGCGTGGTCGCGATGTGCAAAGTATCGTGGAAGAATTGCAAGGTAAAGTGGACAAACAATTGAAATTCAGTCCAGGTTATTATGTGACGTATGGTGGCGCTTTTGAAAATCTCAATGAAGCGAAACAGCGCTTGTCCATAGCCGTTCCGGTTTCCTTGGCCTTGATTTTCTTGTTGTTGTTTTTTGCCTTTAATTCCGTTAAACAAGGCTTGTTGATTTACACGGCTATTCCTTTGTCTGCTATTGGTGGGATTTACTTTCTAGCGCTACGTGGCATGCCTTTTAGTATCAGTGCTGGAGTTGGATTTATTGCTCTTTTCGGTGTTGCCGTTTTGAATGGAATTGTGTTGATAGCTGAATTTAATCGCTTGAAAGAGTCGGGCATGAAAGATTTAAATCGAATCGTTGTAATGGGAACGAAAGTGCGATTGAGACCTGTACTCATGACGGCGTTTGTTGCTTCCCTGGGATTCCTTCCAATGGCGATTAGTCACGGAGCAGGAGCAGAAGTGCAACGTCCTTTGGCAACTGTAGTAATCGGTGGTTTAATGCTCGCTACTTTCTTGACTTTGTTTGTGTTACCTGTGCTTTATGTTTTGTTTGAAAAGGTTAAGCCGAAAAAGAAAAACACAGGAGTTATGACAGCGGTTGCTTTGCTTGTTGTTTTTTCGTGTATGCAAACGAATGGTTTTTCACAACGACAAATTTCGCTACAAGAAGCCTACGACATTGCACTGAAAAACAACTTAGGTGTGAAAAACAAAGAGTTAATTGCTGCTTACCAAAATAGCTTGATTAAAACAGCATTTGACCCGGGACAAACAACCCTAACGACTGAAATGGGCCAGGTGAATAGTGCATATTTCGATACCAAAATCAGTATAGTGCAAAGCTTTTCGTTTCCAACCGTTTATAAAAAGCAAAAAGACGTTTTGCATGCCAATTGGGAGGCTGCCGCACAAGCAATTTCCATGTCGCAGTTGGAAACTAAAAAATATGTAGCAGAGGTATTTTACTACATGTTGATTTTACATGAAAAAGAAAAGATGTTGCAGCAATCCGATAGTTTATTTGCTGAATTTGTCCAAAAAGCCAACTTACGCTTTGAAAAAGGTGAATCCAACATACTAGAAAAAACATCTGCTGAATCCCAGCGTGGTGAAGTATTGATGCAACTGAAAAATTTACAGGCAGAATTGGCAATGACACATCTGCAATTTCAATTATTGTTGAATACAACAGAAAAAGTTGAGCCAAATGCAGACGATCAATTGAAATCAATTACTGGGAATGGAAATGTGGATGCGCACCCTACACTCGTTTATTTGCAAAAACAAATGGACGTTGCGAATGCGGGAGTTCAGTTAGAAAAAGCGAAGCAATTACCTGATTTAACGGCAGGTTATTTCAATCAAAGTATTCAAGGAGTTGGCGCGGATAACAAGACGTATTCCGTACGTAATCGATTTAATGGCGGACAAATTGGAGTGGGGATTCCTTTATTTTACGGTGCTCAGAAAGCAAGAATAAAAGCAGCGAATGATAACGTTGCCATTGCTCAGAATGAATGGGAATACGCCAAATTGCAACTGCAAACTGAATTAGAAAAAGCCAAAACCAATCTTGCCAATCAGCAGGAAATTGTGAATTATCTTGAAAAAACGCAATTACCCAATGCAGATGTAATTCAAAAAACGGCTTTGAAACAATTTACTGAAGGCGAAATTGATTACATGGAATGGACCTTGTTAAACAATCAAGCGATTCAAATTCGAAACAGTTATTTAGATGCCATCAAAAGTCTAAATGAGATAATAATTTACGTAGAATACTTATCCAATTCCTTGTAGAATAAAGGATTATATAAAAACATTGAAAATGAAAAGCACACTAAAATATATTTTCGCAGGACTTACAGCTTTGCTTTTTTCTTGCAGTGGGGGAGAAGAAACGAAAGAAGCAACCCAAGAAGAATCACCGAATATTCTGGTTTTGTCAGATGCTAAAATGAAAGCCGCTGATATCGGTTATGGCAAAATGGAAATGAAAGTGATTTCAAGCACAATTAAAGTCAACGGAAAAATTGATGTTCCACCTCAAAACTTAATCTCAGTCAGTGTTCCTTTGGGCGGTTATTTGAAAAACACCAAGTTACTTCCGGGTATGCATTTGAAAAAAGGCGAAGTGATTGCTACGCTAGAAGATCAACAATACATTCAATTGCAAGAAGATTATTTGACGACTTCTTCCAAGTTAGAAATGGCTGAAAGTGAATTCAATCGTCAAAAGGATTTGAATCAAAGTAAAGCGAGTAGCGACAAATTGTATCAGCAAGCAAAATCCGAGTTTCAATCATTAAAAATTCAACGCAAAGCTTTGGCTGAGAAATTGAGGTTAATCAATATAAATCCAACTTCTTTGACGGAAAATAACATTTCAAGAAGTATTCAGCTAACCGCTCCATTTGACGGCTACGTATCTAAGGTGAATGTGAACATTGGTAAATATGTGAACCCAACGGATGTATTATTTGAATTGGTAGATCCAAAAGAT
>CAZHPL010000233.1:0-4926 GCA_964534495.1 uncultured Lishizhenia sp. | reverse complement strand
CAACTGCTAAAATTCCGGCAATAACTAACAAAACAGCATTTTCCAAAGCAAAAATTGATTTAGATTGCTTTTTAGAGCCACAGTTTAAATATCCAAAATTTGAAGAATTTTTAAATCCTCCTGCGGATAGTTCGCGGTATTCACAACAAATGAAAGCTTTGCGAAATGCGTATTTCGATGCCAATCCCGGCAAAGATCCGCAAGGAATTTACTGTTTCGTTATTCCAAGATTTAAAGACGCAAATTGGCATGCTTTTTCCGTACCTGCCAAATCCTTGCTTTTTGTTTCCCGCTCAAACGATACGACCTTTCAACAAGACCTTGCGCGACACATTGGCTTTGCTTTAGGTTTAGAAAGTTCTGATGATGTTGGTAATATCATGCACTCCTCCGGAGGGAATTATTTGAGTGCTACACAAGCTTGGCAATTGCGTTCAGAACCTTTTTCGTTTTCCTTGTACGACGATTATGAATTTGTACAAACCAATAACGGATTGGCAGCGTATTGCATTTGGCTTGAAAACGATAAGGGTGAAATTGCAGTCGATAGTTTGAAGCCGATTGAAAGTATTTTTCGTCCTTACAAACGCAATTATTTGTCGTATCTTTTGAAAATCGACAATCCACTTTTTCGACCACTTTTTGCTATTAAAAAAATCAGTATTTGTCCGCTACATCTGTTGACCGTCGTTTTGGCTTTTGTGTTGGTGATTATGATTCGAAAGCGCACCAACAAACGCATTGTAGAAAGTAAATTTTTTAAAAGACAATACTTGCGATTCTTGAAATTTATTTCCTGGTGTTTTGCGATACTCATTGTCATAGCTTGTTTTTGGGGCGTGAATTGGTATTATGAGAACAGCGTGTTGCGTGCACCACATTTGAAAGCCATGAAAGGAAAAACATCGACCGATTTGTTGAAGGCGATGGACGACGAGCAAGTTTTTTCACACATCGACGATGACAAAGTTTCAGCAATGACGTATGTCAAAAAAGACGAAGAATGGTATGCGCTTCAAGAGAAAAAAGTCTTGCTGTTTGACCTTCGAAAAGTAGATTCTACATGGAAAATGACTTTTTCAGGCTCGACCAATGTTTTGGAATTACCGACCTTGAATGTCAAGCATTTGGCATACAGTCATTACTTGGTTTTTCGCTATTTTGATGCTGAGGACCAAGTTGTCAGTGAGCGCGTTTATAATCATTTGGGAATTGAATTAACTCAGTCACTTCAAAAACGCGATCCTGCCAAACGCATTTTGTTATTTGTGAATGGCTATCGACCTGTTTCAACGAGTAATTCCTTTGAACATAATTTGGCAGACATTCAGAAAAAGGGAGTGGAATACCCCGAAACAAAAAACTATTTATACAGTTACGACCGCTATAATTACTGGCGACCTTGGAACGAAATTGATGTATTGTTTCAAGAACGCATCAATCCTGCAGAAACGTGGTATGCAGACGGACATCATTCTGTGAGTACTTCCAATCATTTTAGTTTGGTTCAATTTGCACAATCTTCCAGCATGTATCCCTTGACGTGCAAAGGAAAAAAACATACCTGTCAGTTTACAGTAGTGACTGGAAATAAAAAAGTAAAATCGATTAGCTTGTTGGATCAACGTCCGAATCCAGAAGGCTTTGTACATCGACGAAACCGCGGACACATTGCCGGAAAAAACCTGCGAGCAATTCTCAACGAACTTCCGAATGCATCTGAAAATGACACCTTGTATATTGTAGCTCATAGCATGGGCTACGCTTATGCACTGGGGATTTTGGATGAAATGCGCGGAAAAATTCAGTTGGGAAGTTTCTATATTTTAGCACCTGAAAATGCCGCTTCTGGAAAAGTAAAATGCAGTGAGTGGAAAGAAGTGTGGCAATACGGAACCAAATTGTATGGAAAAGGAAAAAGCGCACCTTGTGAACAAGATGGAGTTGCTCCGCAAGTGAAAGCGGGAGGTTTAGAAGAAGAAAACCGGATTTATTTTCCAGCAAGTGAGCATAAAAAAATGGGCTTTTTTAAAAGTCATTTTGTAGGGTATTACACTTGGATTTTCGATATTCCAACAGGGGAGAGGGGAGCTGTTCATCAACGCTAAAAACATGCAAAATCAACGAGAAAGAAGCTTGGGTTTAGACGTATTGCGCTCCATCGCAATTGTATTGGTTTTACTGCGACACGGGCAATTTTTAGTGGAGCATCACCAGAAAATCAAACTTGTTTCCTTTATCACAGACACTTTGGATGGAGTTGTACTTTTCTTTGTCTTGAGTGGATTCTTAATCGGAAACATCTTGTTGAAAAGCAATGAATTTTCATGGAACTATCTGAAGAAATTTTTGATTCGACGTTGGTTGCGAACCCTACCAGCTTACTTTACAGTGCTTATTCTTTTGGTTTTACTAACTGCTGAATCTTTTGATTCAACGTGGAAATATTTCGTGTTTTTGCAAAATAGTTTCACAGAACAGTTAGTGTTTTTTCCAGAATCGTGGAGTTTGTCCGTTGAAGAATGGTTTTATTTTTTGTTTCCAATTTTAGTCGTGACAACTACTTTCTTTTTTTCAAAAAAAGGAAGTTATTTCTTCTTCGCCTTTTTATTTTTGGTCGTTCCCGTTTCCTTGATGTTTACTTATTCGGATGACATGAATCTAGTGAATAAAGCGGTTGTTTTCCGATTCAGTAATATTGCTATGGGCATGTTGGGAGCAGGGATTTTGTACTATTACCCCAAATTTTGGAACACGACTAAATGGTATGCATTGACTTTATGTTTCCTCTCATTGATGTTTTATCTCCTCAATCCGTATCGCATTTTTCAAGCTGAATCGCTGATTGCTAGTACATTTTTGTCTGTTGTCGTTTTTCTTAGTCTACCTTTTTGGTTGAATTTGAATGGAAAAGGATTTTCAAAATCGAAACTAGTTTTTCAGAAAATAAGCGAATGGTCGTACGCACTTTATTTGGTCAATCTCAGTCTCGTACAAGGAATTGTATTAAAACATGTTGAAGTCACAACTACTCAAGGCTATTGCTTATTTTGGATCGTTAGTTTATTTTTCGCACTAATATTACATTACGTGATTGAAAAACCAATACTTCGTTGGCGAGACAAGCATTTTCAAGCTTGACGTTTGCTAATTCCCCAGGTTAATAGCATTTGCGCGATTAAATAGGTACTCATAACAATCAAAGAAGCATGTGGAATTTCGGAATGAAACAAGTTCCACGCTAAGCAGCTATCGGATGCCACAAAAAACAAGGCGCCCACTAACAATTGCACTTTTCCGATTTCATTTGCCAAAAACAATCTACCCGCATACAACAACATAGTTGAAATCACCAAAGCATAGACCACAACAGGAATACGCATCGGTTCCATTTTAGGTTGATTCCACAGCAAACCAAGAAAAACACCCAAATAAATAGCAACAGGAACCAATAACGGAAGCAACTGTTTCGTGTTTCCTTTTCCTTTCAAACGATTTACAAATAGGACGATGTACCAAACATGTGCGATTAAGAAACTTCCCAATCCAAGCATGAAAAACAACTCTCCTTTGAACAATAAAAAGATGTCTCCCAAGGTGGAAAAGACAAGCGCTAAAATGAGTTTTAGTTTTCCATCAAACGAAAGTGGCACAACGGAAAGCAATAACAAAGGAACCAAAATCGGTTTGAGGAAGATATTCCATTCTTTATGTGTTTCTAAAACGATGAGATAGAGAATGTAAAGTATTCCTATTCCAAGTAAGGATTTACGCTGCATACGTTGATTTTTGAGGTGTTAATTCCTTTTGAGAGTAGTACAAACTGATGAATAAACTTATTCCTAAATAAGCAAAAAGTACGTAAACGTAAATGCCGTTCAAACCAAACCACGATTTGAAATAGACCATAATTGTAACCGCAAAAGCAATGCGAAGGATTTCAAAAAACCAGTTGAAACGGTTGCGATCCATTAAATCAGTGAAACAATAAATCGTAAGCATATTAAAAAATCCGTAGACAAAAATGCCTGGAGATCCGATAGCTGCAATGTTTCCAAACAAGTGACTATTGAGAATGAGCGTTACAAACAATTGTGCAATCGACCAATAAAACAAAGGTTTTGGTAAATACGATTGATATTTATGAAAGCGATAAACATCTGTTACTTTTTTCACGGGATAACTTTCTTCAAAACCTGCGGGTCTCCAACCTGTCGGCATGAACCAAATGCGAATTTTATCAATCAATTTGGGCGCTCTCCAAGCATCTTTTGCCATCAACCACAAATGCTGAAAATTGATTTTAAAGGGATTCCAAGTACTTGCGGGTCTCGTGACACCAAAAACAGCCGGAATTTCTGCTTTTTCCTCCTGAAAAGTACCGAACAAACGATCCCAGAAAATGAAAATCTGACTATAGTTTTTGTCTAAATATTCAGCATTCATAGCATGATGAACGCGATGGTGCGAAGGCGTAACGATGATGTATTCTAAAAGACCTAATTTTCCAATATGGCGTGTGTGATACCAAAATTGCGCAAACAAATGCAGTGGAAGTACAACCGCAATTACATTTTCAGGAATACCAACAAGTGCAGCAGGAATTAATAAAAAGTTAAAAACCTTGATTATTCCGGAAACAGGTTGGCGTAAAGCACATGCCAAATTGTATTCTTCGCTACTGTGATGGATAATGTGTTCATTCCAAAAGAAATTAATTTCATGGTCGATACGGTGCGACCAATAGCCATAAAAATCAATAACAATGAACGCAATGACGTACATCAACCACGTTTCTTTAACATGGAAAACAGCAATGTGCGTTACAAGCCAATGATACGTAATGATGTTAAAACTTAAACCCAATACATCAGCAATTGTATTTACCAATAAAGTCTTAGCCAATCCGGGAACTCCAACCAGCAG
>CAZHPL010000232.1:0-4952 GCA_964534495.1 uncultured Lishizhenia sp. | reverse complement strand
GGACTCAATAAGCTATTATTGAATGAAGCCAAACTTAAGGAAGATTTAGAAGAAAACTGGGCAGTTGTTGCAGAAGCGATTCAAACGATTCTTCGTCGAGAAGGATTTGAAAAACCGTATGAAGCATTAAAAGGCTTGACACGTAAGAACGAAAAAGTGACAAAAGCATCCGTTCACGCCTTTATCGATACGCTTGCAATTGAAGAAAATCTAAAAATTGAACTAAAAAATATCGAACCAACGAATTATCTTGGAATACAATTGGTAAATTAGGAGAATGAAAGTAACGCAATTATTCTCTTTTATACTTCTCAGTTTCGGAATTTTCGCGCAAGAATATCCGATAACTTGGGGAGAAATGGAACGTACTCCAGGTGGATTATTAGAAATTCTACCTAAAAACAACATGGATTTTTTTAGTCTGCGATGGTCGGGTGGTTCCTCATTTGGTGCTTATCGCATTGTTGAGCATGAAAACTTGACATTGTTACAGCAAAAACGAATCAAACCAGTCGTTGAAACAGGTATAGCCAACTTTGAAACAGCCTATTACTTTGGTAAAAAATTGTTGCTGTTTATGTCTGACAAATCAAGTGGCAATATGTCCTTGTATTTACAAGAATTAGATGAAGGATTAGTGCCTTCCGGTTTTTCGGAAATGGTAGCTAGTTACCCTAACAACAAGCTGGGTGCGCAACCTAATTTTAAAATCATTGAATCTCAAAATCGTAAATTCATAGGCGTGGTTTGGGAAATCCCCGGTAAAAGAACCAATTCGGACATCTATGGATACAAAGTTTACAACGAAAGTCTTCAAGTGACACAAGAAGGCGAATACACGATGCCTTTCGACGGAAATATGTCTACCATCAACGAACATCATATTTCGAATACAGGAGACTATATTCTATCATTGACAGAGCACAATAAACCGAATGACCGCTTATTTACCCGCTCGTATGACAATTATAAAGCTTTGCATTTGTATAAAATTCATCAAAATGAACTAAAAGAATTTACGCTTTCAGTTGATGGATTGCGAATTGACGACATGCAAATCAACTCCAATGATGTCGGAAATATAACGCTTACAGGATTGTATGGAAAAGGGGCGCGCTCTGGGATTGAAGGATTGTTTATTATTACAATTGATGCAGCAAAAGACAGTGTTGTTTCAAACGGTATTATTCCTTTTGATAAAGAAATTGCCATGGAAAATTGGTCAGGTTATAATGATCGATCGATGACTTCAACCTATTATAATCCGTATTCATCGAACATGAATATGAACAACAATAATTCTCCTTATTACAATTACAAACTTCGTGATATATTCATTTTGGAAGATGGTTCAATGGTCGGTTCAATGGAACAATACTATGTGTACCGAAGAAGTAATTACGATACGCGAACAGGAGTTAGTTCAAATGTCACGTATTATTACTACGATGATATCATTGCTTTCAAAGTGGGGGTCGCAGGTACATTTGACTGGCAAAAACGCATTAAAAAATCACAGATGTCATTGAACGATGGAGGTCCTTTTAGTTCCTATTGCAGTTTTACCGATGGAAAAACCTTGAGTTTTATTTTCAATGACAATACTAAAAACTATGAAGAAACAGGGGAATACGCAGGCAATGACAATCGTATTTATTCCTTCAATTTATCAAAAAGAAGAAATGCAGCGGCAATCGCCAATTTGGATCTGAAAACAGGTAATGTTGTACGTAAAACTTTGTTTACGCGAAAAGAATTAAATTCTATTGTGGTTCCCAAAATGTTCAAATTGGATTTAGTGAACAAAGAAATATTGATGTATGCCATTTTAGGAAACAAAGAACGTTTTGGTATTTTGAATTTCAAAACAAAATAAAGACTTCAAAAAGGTAGGAAAATGAAAAGGGAAGTTGGAAAAATGCGTTGGATTGTCATTTCGATTGTTGGATTTCTGTTTTCGTTGGGTCTTCAATCCTGTGATCCTGAACCGAAAAACACCAATACTACTACAGAATTACTAGCTGATTCAACATACGATGATCATAGTTATTCCAATCTAAAAAAAATAAGAACAACGCATTTAGATTTAGAATTGGATGTCAATTTCAACAATAAAACCATTTACGGAGTTGCTCGTCACACCATGGAAAACAAAGGTTGTGACACGGCCATTTTTGATATTAAAGGCCTTCAAATTCAGAAAATCACCATTGGCTCTAAAGGTCATGAACGAGAAACAGATTTCGTCATTGGAAACATGGATAAGGATTCTATACTTGGACAACCTTTACTCGTCACCGTTCATCACGACACCAAATTCATCAATATTTATTACCAAACAACGGAACAATCAGATGCCTTGGATTGGTTGGAGCCTGAGCAAACGAGTTCCAAAAAACATCCCTTTTTGTACACGCAAGGTCAGGCCATCTTGACAAGAACTTGGATTCCGTTGCAAGATTCACCTTCAAATCGCATCACATACAGCGCAAAAGTTAAAGTTCCAGGAGAATTAATGGCTGTAATGAGCGCCACCAATAATCATCACAAAAATGATTCTGGCATATATCAATTTGAAATGGAACAAGCGATTCCAAGTTATTTAATTGCTCTAGGCGTTGGCGATTTGCAATACCATGCTTTTGACAAGCGTTGCGGCGTTTTTTGTGAACCCCAATTAATGCCAGCTTGTACATTCGAATTTGCTGACCTACCAAAGATGATGGCTGCAGCAGAACGTTTATATGGCAAATACCAATGGAAACAGTACGATTTATTGGTTCTACCCTACTCTTTTCCTTTTGGAGGAATGGAAAATCCACGATTGACTTTTGTGAACCCAACCGTTATTGCTGGAGATAAGAGTTTAGTTTCTGTCATCGCACATGAACTCGCGCATTCTTGGTCTGGAAATTTAGTAACTAACCGTTCATGGGATGATTTCTGGTTGAATGAAGGTTTCACAGTGTATTTTGAGCACCGCATCATGGAACAATTGGAAGGCAAAGAAATCGCAGACATACTTTCTGATATTGAATTTTACGAACTACAAGATGAAATAAAACGTATTGAAAAGTCCAATCACCCGGAGGACAGTCGTTTGGTATTGGACTTGGAAGGTCGTGACCCAGATGATGGAATGACAGATATCGCTTACGTGAAAGGAGCTTATTTCTTGAAAACCTTGGAACGTAAGATTGGTAGAAAAAAAATGGATGCCTTTTTGAATGATTATTTCAAGGATTTTGCTTTTAAAACCGTAAACACTAGCATTTTTGAACGTTACCTAAAAAAGAAAATTCAGTTTTCTGCTTCAGAATTTGACACAGATGCTTGGTTTTATGGGAAGGGAATTCCTAAAAACTGTATTTCAATTAATTCGCCGCGCTTACGTAAAATGGAAGCGCTAGCAGATCAATTCGTTGAAAATCCAAAAGTTTTAGCACCGAAAAAGTTCTTCAAATATTACCGTAAGCGAAATGGAAGACGATATAAAAAAATGTTTGTCGAGAAAATGGAACGAAAAGACCATATTGTTCAAGAATGGATGACTTTTATTCGACAATTACCCGATGATATCGGTGCTGAAAAAATGAGAATCGTTGATAAGTACCTACATTTTACTACTTGTGGTAATTCAGAAATTCAAACAGAGTGGTTTATTTTAGGCATTCGAAATAATTACAAAGCACAACGTTCTAATATAGAAACTTTTATTTCAAAAGTGGGACGTAGAAAATACACCTTACCGATTTACGAAGCTCTGTGTGAAACAGCTGAGAACAAGGCTTGGGCAAAAGAAATCTTCGGGAAATACAAGTCAAATTACCACGCTGTAACTCGAAATTCAATCGCTAAATTATTGAAGAAGTAATCGAAAATCAAAAGTAAAAGAGTTAATAAAAAACGAATTAATTCGCCACTTCGCTCATGAATTTGATACGCATTAAACGCAACTCTTCTTCTGTGTATAATCCATCAAATTCTTTATAAGCAGTCAATAAATCATCTGTTTCTGCCGATGAGAAGTAATCAAAAACCTCTTCTTGATTGTCTGCATCTAACATTTCATCGATGTAATAATTGATATTGACACGTGTACCGGAATTCACAATGGATTCGATTTCGTCTAAAATTTCATTAAACGATTTACCTTGTGCCTTTGCAATGTCTTCTAATGGTAATTTGCGGTCAATGTTTTGAATCAATTGAACTTTTAAAACAGACTTATTTACTAAGGATTTTACCACTAAATCTTGTGGACGTTCGATATCATTATCCTCAACATAATTAGCAATTAAAGCCACAAATGGCTCTCCGTAACGTTGCGCTTTTCCAGTTCCTACACCTTGAATATTGGTCAATTCTTCAATGGTAATCGGATATTGAAAACACATATCACGCAAAGAAGGCTCTTGGAAAATTACAAAAGGAGGAATGTTGTTTTGTTTAGACAAAGACTTGCGTAAATCAACAAGCAAATTGTATAAGGTTTCATCGAAAGCCCCTCCTTTTCCACCTGATTGAACGATTGAATCATCATCGTCTGTGTTGGAAAAATCATGTTGTTTCAATAACATGAAAGACTCAGGTTTTTCAATGAATTTCTTACCGGCTTCCGTTAATTTTAAGGTCCCGAATGTGTCTATATCTTTGTAAACTAAACCACCAACTGTAACTTGTCTGATAACTGCATTCCAAAAATGTTCGTCATTGTCTTTTCCGATTCCGAAAGTTGGTAATTTATCGTGTTTATAGGCTTTAATATCCGATGTGACATGTCCAGATAAAAACGCACAATAATGCTTAGCTTTTTGTGTTTCGTCTAAATCATTAATTGCATTTAATAACATGGTCACAAACTCTTGACCCTCTCGTCGTTCACGCGGATTTTTACAGTTATCACAATGTTCATTGCATTTTTTCGAGTCAAATTCTTCACCGAAATAATG
>CAZHPL010000231.1:0-4961 GCA_964534495.1 uncultured Lishizhenia sp. | reverse complement strand
TCTCCATGCCACCCAAACCGAGGCCGAACGGATGCGCACAAGCTTCTTCAATACTGGCAGTCCAGAGTATGAGGCGGAGTTCTAAAGTGTCTTTTGCTGAAATATTAGAGCGAACAAGTATTTATCACTTATACCGCGATGAAGCAACATCCGTTAGTTTTGAGTTTACGTTTTTCAGAGGAAATCAAGTAGTGTACAGAGATGTATTAAGATGTGGTAATATATCCAACCGTGATTCTGTTATCAAACGTTTTAGAAAACGCTTGCCTAAAAAAGTAAGTGCTTGGAGACAATAAATTAATTCCCCATTCGGAATTGCTTGTCTAAATCTCTGTCTTTCGGATCTCCGTAAACACCACATTTCGGAGGGCGCTCAAACAACTTAAGGAATTTCAACCTTACTTGAATTGGCCAATACTGTGAAGAATACCAATTCATTCGCGCATTGAAACCATTCCATTGATAAATACCCACAAGAGGAATATCAACACTTGGAATGACCATCCACGCGCGATTTAAGCGAATGCCAATTCCTAAACTGTAATGAAATTGTGCCATGAAATTTTTCTGGAAATTCAAATCTTGCTGGTAACTTGTGAAATTATCATCATACGCTTTGTTTCCTGGAAATAAGTTGTAATCGAAATTAAAACCTAAACTTTGATCGATGAAATGCTTACGTACTTTATCAATTTTCTTTTTTCCGTAATAAATTAAAGTGTGTGCAGAAACACGTCCATACACATAGTTATTTCGAAAAGATCCAGAGCCATCTTGACTGGATACAATTTGCCCCAAAGCATTTTTTATATCAATATGTGTTGCTTCGGTTCCTGCATATTGGCGAAAACCAACACCCCAATCTACGTAATCCATTATTCGACTTTTCTTCAAGGGTTTAATTGGAATTCCTTTCCATTTTGGAAAATGTGCTAAACCTACTTCAGCAAAAAATCCCGGCTGACCTTTAGGTGTAATGGTGTAATTTCCACGAGCACCGTTATTATCGGAAATAATTCCAGATAATTCTCCTGAAGGCAATAAATATGTCGCACCAACCGAAAAGTGAATTCCATCATTTGTTACAATAATGTAATCGTTACCTTTCGTGCCTTTCGTAAATCCGCCTTGCGCAAAAACGTTTAATACGAAAAGTTGAATGAATAAAATGAGGCTTATTTTCTGCATATTAAAAATTAAAATCTTGACTTAAAGCGAGCATTTTTTCCATTACTTCAGAAGAGTTCCAATTTTCATGAATCCCTTCGATTTCCATCACTTGATTCATGATTTCATCTTGCATTTTTCCTTGTTGGTAGGCAACACTGTAACGAATGTTGCTAAACGAAACTTGTGAATACAACGACAACCATTTATTTGGATACAGTTCACTGAATTTTGCTTCGATTTTTTTACGCAACAAAAACTGAGGGTCAGCAACATAGTCACGCATCACCAAGTAATTGTCTAAAGATAAATCTTGCAATGCGTCACCATCTGGTTTTCTAACCTGGCTGTATTCCGCGAAAATAGCTGACCAATCTTCATTGTGTTTTTGCATTAATTCGGATAAAACCGTACAATCTTCGAAGCCTGCATTCATCCCTTGACCATAAAATGGAACGGTTGCGTGGGCTGCATCTCCCATTAAAGCACCTTTTCCTTTGTGCCAAGGATAACAACGAATAATTGCCAAATTAGACAAAGGATGATCTTCCCACGCATCACCAACATTAGGCATCATCGCGTAAAAATCAGGGAAAATGGTTTTGAAAAAACGATCTACTTCGCTTTTACTTGTTAATTTGTCGAATGAAAATTCGTGACCTTCGTGTGGCATAAATAAGGTACAAGTAAATGAACCATCTTCATTGGCCAAGGCGATTAACATGAAACGTCCGCGAGGCCAAATATGTAAAGCGTTTTTATCCATTTTGTAGGAACCATCGGCGTTGGCAGGCAATAAGATTTCGCGGTAACCATCACTAATATAATTTTGACTGTAGTTAAAACGATCTGCTTTTTGCATAGCATTGTAGCGAACCGATGAAAATGCTCCATCCGCAGCGAAAACTAAATCCGCTTTCACACTGAATTCTTCACCTGTAATGGTATTTTTCAAGTAAACAACACCTTTTTCTAAGTCAGCATTTCGGCAATCAACATTGTAATGAATGGTTGCTTTTCCATGCGTTTCCGCAATATCCATCATCGTTGCATTTATCTTTCCTCTTGAAACGGAGTAAATGGCTTGTCCCTCTTTGCCATATTGTTGAAATGTCAAATTTCCTTCCATGTCGTGCATCATACGACCGTACATAGGAATGGCGATTTTTCTAATTTCATCACCCACTCCAACTGCGTCCAACGCTTTCCAACCACGAACAGAAAGTGCTAAATTGATTGATTTTCCTGCTGAAATTTCAGCTTTACGAATATCTGGTCGGCGTTCATAAATGGTTACCTTGTATCCTGCTCTTGAAAGGTAAACAGCCCAAAGAGAACCTACTAATCCTGCTCCGATAATAACAACTTCTTTTTGCTTTTCCATAAATTTAATTTTTGGTCAGTTGGATAAATTAAAGTTTGACGCGTATTGCTCGTTTAATATACACAAAAATAAGCAGATTGTTTGTTCGTGTTCATCAAAAAAGGATAGTTATCCACACCAGGGTTTTCTTAACCTTGTTTTAGAGGACAAATGGTTTTTAGTCTTTTAAGAATGCAATGTTTCGTTTCAATCCTGCGAACTTGGTGCGTTTTACTGCACTTTTCCCAAAGACCGACAAAAAGGTTTTTTCTTCCAAGTTTTCCCATTCTTTTTGGGTCATGTCTAAAAGCATTGGCGCTGGTTGAAACCGCGATTCATTGTGTGGTTTTGTAAAACGATTCCATGGACAAACATCTTGACAAACGTCACAGCCGAACATCCAATTGTCCATTTTGTGCTTGAGATCATTTGGCAATAAAGCGTCTTTTAATTCAATCGTCAAATACGAAATACATTTGGAACCATCAACCACATAGGGTTCGATGATCGCTTCAGTCGGACAAGCATCGATGCAACGTGTGCAAGTGCCACAATAATCTTTTATGGGGCCATCGGGTTCAAAAGCAATATCCACAATCAATTCAGCAATGAAGAAAAAACTTCCTTCTTTTGGGTGAATCAAATTGCTGTTTTTTCCCACCCAACCTAATCCTGATTTTTTTGCCCACGCTTTATCCAAAACAGGTGCCGAATCGACAAATGCACGGCCATTCACTTCACCTATTTCCGTTTGCATAAAGGCCAATAATGCTTTCAGTTTGTCTTTGATAACCATATGATAATCTTCACCAAAGGCATATTTTGAAAGTTTTGGAGCTTCCGGGTCGGCTTGCTTTTCAGTCGTAGAATAATTCAGCAATAATGAAATGACGCATTTGGCATCCTCAACAAGAAGCGTTGGATTTAGTCGCTTGTCAAAGTGATTTTCCATGTAAGACATTTTGCCATGCCTTTCTTGCTTTAACCAATTTTCCAAGCGTGGAGCTTCTTCTTCTAAAAATCCAGCTTTCGAAAAACCGCAATAAAAAAAGCCGAGTTCAGCCGCTTTACGTTTGATGATTTGTTTGTGCTTGTCGCCTAACATTTTAGAACAGTCCGCCTTGTGACCAACCTGAATTGACCCCCAAATGCTTGTAGCTTTTTTCAGTAGCACGACGTCCACGTGGGGTGCGCATGAGGAATCCTTCTTGAATTAAAAAAGGTTCATATACTTCTTCTAGCGTTCCTGCATTTTCGCCAATGGCAGTAGCAATCGTTGTTAAACCAACAGGTCCACCATTGAATTTATCGATAATAACTTTCAGGATGCGAATATCCATTTCATCTAAACCATTGGCATCCACATTCAGTGCTTTTAAGGCAATTTCCGTAATAGCATCGTCGATTCTTCCGGTTCCTTTGATTTGCGCAAAATCTCGAACGCGTCGCAAAAGTGCATTGGCAATACGCGGTGTTCCTCGACTTCGCGATGCAATTTTGTAAGCGGCTTCTTCATCGATTGGAATAGCTAATAATCCTGCTGAACGTTCAACGATACTCGTAAGTGTTTTGGCGTCGTAATATTCTAATCTTGAGTTGATTCCAAAACGAGCACGTAGGGGAGAAGTCAATAATCCCGAACGTGTGGTTGCACCAATCAAGGTAAATGGATTCAAATTGATTTGAATGCTGCGTGCATTGGCTCTTGTATCGAGTAAAATATCAATGACATAATCTCCCATTGCAGAATACAAGTACTCTTCAACAACGGGACTCAAGCGGTGAATTTCATCAATAAAAAGCACGTCGCCTTCACTTAAATTGGTCAGCAAACCTGCTAAATCGCCTGGTTTATCCAACACGGGACCACTTGTTACTTTAAAGCCTACGCCTAATTCATTCGCAATAATATTGGCCAAAGTCGTTTTTCCTAATCCGGGAGGGCCGTGCAAAAGCACATGATCTAAAGGTTCTTTACGGAGTTTGGCAGCTTTTACGAAAATCTCAAGATTTTCAACTACAGAAGGTTGACCAGCGAAGTCAGATAAGGCTTTTGGACGGAGTACTTTGTCGTATTCCTGTTCGCCATTTTGCGCTGCTTCTTCTCTGTAATCGAATGATTCTTCCACGTAAAAGTTTTTCCAAATTTACAAAAGTAAAGTCAATGCCTTTCTTTGGTTCCAAAAGTTTTATTTCACTGCCTCTAAGAAATGTGCCATGGTTTCAAAATGAAAGTCGGCTAAGGCTAATTTGGGATTGGGATGATGTGTTTTTTCAGGGATACAAACAACTTTCATACGGGCTGCTAATCCTGAAATTACTCCGTTTAGTGAATCTTCAATGACTAAGCATTTGGTGGGATGAACGGTTAGTTTTTCTGCGACAGTTAAGTAAACACTTGGGTGCGGTTTTCCAAAAGGTTCCGTTTCTG
>CAZHPL010000230.1:0-4986 GCA_964534495.1 uncultured Lishizhenia sp. | reverse complement strand
CTAGAATCTACCAAGCTGTTATCGAGACAGAACGTCGCGGTGAATATTTGGGAAAAACAGTTCAGGTTATCCCGCACATCACGGATGAAATCAAGGACAGAATTCAGTTAGTTGCTCAAAAAGGACAATTTGATATCGTAATTACTGAAATTGGTGGAACGGTTGGTGATATAGAATCCCTGCCATACGTGGAGGCTGTGCGCCAAATGATGTGGGAACATGAAAACGATTGCATTGTGGTGCATTTGACATTGATTCCCTATTTGAATGCAGCTGGCGAATTGAAAACAAAACCAACACAGCATTCGGTAAAACAAATGATGGAATTGGGAGTACAGCCAGACATTTTATGTTGTCGTACGGAACACGAACTGGATTTGAATCTTCGCCGAAAAATTGCAAAATTCTGTAATGTTTCCATGAATGCAGTCATCGAAGCAAAAGATGCTGATTCGATTTACGATGTTCCACTTTTGATGCAAGCAGAAGAATTGGACAAGGTTGTTTTGGAAAAATTAGGTCTTCCGAAACGAACAACTCCTGATTTGACACAATGGAAATCATTTTTGGAGCGATTAAAAAATCCGAAACAAGAAGTAACAATTGGCTTAGTCGGAAAGTATGTTGAATTAAAAGATTCATACAAATCTATTTCAGAAGCCTTTATCCATGCAGGCGTTGCCAATGAAGCAAAGGTGAATGTCAAATGGATTCACTCTGAAAAATTAAGTAAAGACACGTTAAAAGAAGAATTTACTGGATTAGATGGCATTTTAGTTGCACCAGGTTTTGGTTCTCGTGGAATTTCTGGAAAAATCGAAGCGGTTCAATATGCACGTGAGAACAACATTCCATTTTTAGGAATTTGCCTTGGTATGCAATGTGCTGTGATTGAATTTGCAAGAAATGTTCTTGGTTTTGAGGATGCTCACACAACTGAAATCGCTGAAGACACGCCACATCCAGTTATTTCAATGATGGAAGAGCAAAAAAGCATTTCGAATTACGGAGGAACAATGCGTTTGGGTGCATACAAATGTCAGTTGAAACCCAATTCAAAAATTGCATTGGCTTATAATACGGACAATATCTCAGAACGTCACCGCCACCGCTTTGAGTTTAACAGTGCATTTGCTGAACAATTTGAAACTGCTGGGATGATTGCAACCGGAAAAAATCCAGAAACAGGATTAGTTGAAGTGGTAGAAATCCCAACGCATCCTTGGTTTGTTGGTGTTCAATTCCACCCAGAATATAAAAGTACAGTAGCTCAACCCCACCCGCTTTTTGTTGCATTTGTGGGCGCTGCATTAAATCATAAAAACAAATAAGAAATGGATCGCAATACCGTCGTTGGTTTAGTTTTAATTGGATTGATATTGACTGTTTTTTCAATCATCAATCAACCGTCTGCAGAAGACTTAAAGAAACAAGAAAAAGCTCAAAAAGAATTAGCTGAGAAAAAAGCAAAGAAGAATGATGCAGGAAAAGCAGATGCTAAAAAGGCTAAAGAAAAGCCAGGAGATACAACTGTTGTTGCTCATCCGAAAGTGGAAGTGAAAGGCGAATTAGTGAAATTGGAAAATGAGAAACTAATCGTTTATTTCAATACAAAAGGTGGACAAGTTGCTTCTGTATATTTAAAAGGATTTAAGTCGTATGCTGATTTTGCAGCAAAAAAAGACAAACCGCTTTGTTTATTCCGTGATGGAGATGCGAAAAACCAATTGGTCATTCCTGCGAAAAAAGGCAAAATTTATACATCCAACTATTTATTTTCTATTGTAGAAAAAACAAAAAATGCGATTACGTTTGAATTAGCATTACCTGATGGAAAAGTACAACAACATTATGCATTAAATGCTGATAAATTTGATTTAGATTATAGCATCAAACTAGATGGTTTTCAAAATATTGCCAAAGAAAATATTTTATTCAACTGGCAAACTTCATACCGTAAAACAGAGCGTTTATTCAGTGAGCAAAGACGCGTTTCTACGATTTGTTATGAAGAAAAAAACGAAGGATACAATTACTTAAGTGAGGCGGGCTCAGATTTTCAACAAGCAGAAGACGACATCAATTGGGTGGCGTACAAACAAAGTTATTTCTCGTCAATATTAAAACCTGAAAAAGCATTCCGTAAAAGTGGAAGCAAAATGTTTGTTCATACATACAAAACTGAAGAAAAGAAAGTTGCTACGCATTTGAAAGATTTCTCTTCTTCCTTTTCACCTGAATTTGTGAACAATGAATTGAATTTCAGTTGGTACTTTGGTCCTAACGACTACGCCATCTTGAAATCGTACCATTCCAACTATGATGATATCATGAATTTTGGTTGGGGATTGTTCCGTTGGATTAACTTATATGCAGTACAACCTATTTTTAGTGCTTTAGTGGATAATGGTGTTGGAGTTGGTTTGGCTATTTTCATTTTGACCCTGATAATCAAATTGTTGTTAATGCCCGTTCAATGGAAGATGTTTGCTTCTTCTGTTAAAATGCGCATCTTGAAACCGGAGATTGATGCTATCAACGCTAAATACCCGAATCAAGAGGATGCCATGAAAAAACAAATGGAAGTGATGGCTTTGCAAAATGCTTCGGGAGCCAGTCCTTTAGCAGGCTGTTTACCGATGTTGCTACAAATGCCGATTCTACTTGCTGTATTCCGATTCTTTCCAGCTGAATTCCAACTTCGTCAACAACCATTCTTGTGGGCAGAAGATTTATCCTCTTATGATTCAATTTTCAACTTTGGATTTAGCATTTGGCCGTATGGAGACCACGTTTCATTGTTTACATTACTAATGGCAGGTACAACCTTATTGTACACGTACATGAATAGTGGAAACATGCAACAACCACAACAACCGGGTATGCCAAACATGAAAGTGATTATGTACATTTTCCCATTAATGATGATTTTCTTCTTCAATAATTATTCTGCAGGTTTAAGTTACTACTACTTTATTTCAACCTTAATGTCTATTTTGTTGATGGTGGTTATCAAGCAATTCTTTGTGGACGAAGAGAAATTGAAATTGAAAATGGCTGAGCGTAAAACTAAGAAAGCAGAAACTGGAAAAGAAAAGAAAAAATCAAGATTCCAAGAGAAGCTAGAAGAAATGCAACGCCAACAACAAGAATTGAAAAACAGAAAAAAATAAGCACATGAAATTTTTTATCGATACAGCTAATTTGAATGAAATCAAAGAAGCAAATGACATGGGAATTTTAGATGGTGTTACAACCAACCCGTCATTAATGGCGAAAGAAGGAATCACTGGAGCTGAAAATATATTAAACCATTATGTAGCAATCTGCAATATCGTTGATGGACCTGTAAGTGCGGAAGTTATTGCAACGGATTTCGAAGGAATGATTCGTGAAGGTGAACAATTGGCTGCTTTACATAAAAATATCGTTGTCAAAATTCCAATGATTCCTGAAGGAATAAAAGCTATTAAATACTTTAGTGGCAAAGGAATCCGTACTAATTGCACCTTGATTTTTTCCGCTGGACAAGCATTGTTGGCCGCAAAAGCCGGAGCCACGTACATTTCTCCTTTCTTAGGACGTTTAGATGATGTTTCAACGGATGGTCTTGCTTTGATAGCACAAATTCGTACGATATACGACAATTATACGTTTGAAACAGAAATTCTTGCAGCTTCTGTACGCCATCCCATGCATATTATTCATTGTGCAGAAATTGGCGCAGATGTTATGACTGGACCGTTGAATGCAATTAAAGCGTTAGCAAAACATCCTTTGACTGATCTAGGATTACAACAATTTTTAGCAGATTACGCGAAAGGAAATCAATAAATGCTGCCGAAAGAAGAGCGCAAACAAAGGAACGAACTATTTTGGGCAAGCTTCAAAGAAGTAATGCGGAAAAAAGTTTCCAGTTCCGGTAGAAGAGTGAATTGGGCAACCTACCCTACTGAAGTCAAAGACACATATTTGCGCTTGATTTGTGACGGAAAAACGACTGCTGTTTGCTATGATATTCAATTCAGAGACGCTGCTATAAAAGCCATTTTTTGGGAACAATTGGGAGAATTGAAAAAAGTGTTGGAAGAATCCATGACGTATCCAACCAAATGGGAAGAGTTTTTGGAAACAAAAGAAGGCTTAATTATTGGTCGCATTTCTTGGGAATTGGAAGGAGTTAATTTTTACAATGTCGCAGATTGGCCACAGATTCATTCCTTTTTCCGCAACAGACTAATTGAATTTGACGCATTTTATCAAGAATTTAAGGACATTTTAATTCATTTGGTGGATTAATTTCTCAACTTTACATTATGAAAAAAATACTATCGATAGTTTTAGCTTTGTTTGGATTGAACGTACAAGCTCAAACAACTATCCTATCTACCGATTTTCAACAAGGAATTCCCGCTAACTACTCGATGGTTGACAACGATGGATTCACTGTCAATGCAGCTGTTAGTGAATTTACAGCAACTTGGATATCTTTACCCGATCCAGAAAACCCAACAGATACTGTTGCTGCAACCACTTCTTATTTCGAAAGTGCAGACACTGCAAGTCGTTGGTTGATTACGCCACCTGTAAGTTTAGGTGCTTTTGGAAACTATATTTCTTGGAATGCAAAATCACATGACCCATCGTTTCCAGATGATTACTTAGTGCTGATTTCAACAACGGGTACTAATTTGAGTGATTTTACAGATACACTGGGGTACGTTGAACAAGAAAATTTTGAATGGACCAACCGTGAAGTGAATCTAGGTTCTCAAGGATACGTGAATCAGACTGTTTATTTTGCCTTTGTGGATGTAACGTATGATGGTTTCATTTTGTACCTTGATGATGCTGGAGCCTGAGCCGGAGCGGGAGCCGGAGCGGGAGCTGGAGCTGGAGCCTGAGCCGGAGCCGGAGCTGGAGCGGGAGCCGGAGCTGGTGCGGGGGCCGGAGCGTGAGCCGGAGCCGGAGCTGGAGCCTGAGCCG
>CAZHPL010000229.1:0-5012 GCA_964534495.1 uncultured Lishizhenia sp. | reverse complement strand
TCGGTTTTAATGGGACTTAGTTTATCTTCTATTTTTATAGCGTATTCAATCGGAACCATTGCTTTGGCTTTCATTTCAGCAGCAGTTTCTTTCGGAATAATGGCCTTTTTGGGATATACCACCAAAACTGATTTAACGCAGTTCGGTAGCTTGTTGTACATGGCATTATTTGGTGTAATTATAGCTATGTTGATCAATTTCTTCATGCACAGCGAAGCAATGGATTACATGATTTCAGTGATTTGTGTATTCATTTTCACAGGCTTAGCAGCTTATAAAATGCAAATGCTTAAGGAATTAGCGCACAATAGTGAAATGTCGCCTGAGCAAAGAAGCAAAATGGAATTGTTTGGTGGCTTGACTTTGTACATCACGTTTGTGAATCTATTCCTTACACTTTTACGTTTGTTCGGAAGCAGAGACTAAACCCACCAAAAGTTTTCAAAATCCCGATTGTTCAAAAGAATTTTCGGGATTTTTTGTTTTCAAAACGTTCGCTTTGGAAACATTTTCTAATTTTGAAAAAAAATTGAAAGCTATGTCTGATAACTTTTTCGAAGGATCTACTGCCGCAGTTGGAACTATCTACACGATTGTTTTACTAAGTGTACTTGTTTCTATCCTTATTTGGGGATAAGATAGCCCAAGCAGTAACTCTATCTTTTCTGCTATGCCTTTCAATACCATTTTTTCATGGTACATAGGAAAACGTGTACCTCGTATTGAACATTACAGAAATCAAGCGATTACTGCTCAAAAAGATGTGTTGAGTTTTTTAGTTACGAAAGCTCAAAATGCTTCCTATTTAAAACAATTTTCTTTAAAGGATGATACCTATCCTGCTTTTCGTAACTCCGTTCCTTTAAGCGATTACGGTACACTGAAACCATTAATCGACCGTTCCATACAAGGCGAAACAGATTTGCTTTGGCCAGGAAAAACTTCTTGGTTTGCCAAATCAAGTGGTACAACTGCCGATCGTATCAAACTACTGCCCATCACTGAGGATTTGCTCTTTCAAAATCATTATGCAGGTGGAAAGGATTTGTTAGCGCAATATTATGCCAATTTTCCGAAACGCAAATTATACAACGCGAAACATTTGATTATTGGTGGTAGCGGCGAATCGATTGAAAATGAAAGTGGCGCATTCATTGGCGATTTATCTGCCATTATTATTCAACATCTACCTTTTTGGACGGAAGCAAGACGCACACCGAAAAAGGAAATCGCACTCATTGGTGATTGGGAAGAAAAGCTAGATAAAATGGCACATTCAGTGATTGACGAAAATATTTGCATCATTGCCGGTGTTCCCAGTTGGACCTCTCTCCTACTCAAAAAAGTACTTCAAATCTCAGGCAAACCAACCATTGCAGAGCTTTGGCCCAATTTAGAGCTGTATATTCATGGAGGTGTCAATTTTGCGCCTTATGCCAACACTTTTCAGCAACTCATAGGCAAAGAAATTAATTACGTTGAATCGTATAATGCTTCAGAAGGATATTTTGGTTTTCAAGACCAAATCGATTCCAAAGAAATGTTGTTAATGACTGATTCAGCTGTCTTTTTCGAGTTTATTCCAATGGAATCTTTTAAAGGGATTGATTCTGAAAATGTACTTTCCTTGGAAGAAATTGAACCCAACGTTGATTATGCAGTCGTCATTTCAACTTGTGCAGGTCTTTGGCGATACATCATTGGTGATACCATCTGTTTTTCCTCGATTCAACCGTTTCGTTTTCATGTGACCGGAAGAACCTCTCATTATATCAATGCTTTTGGTGAAAAAATGATTGTAGAACACGTTGAAAAAGCAATTACAGGCGTATGCAGCACACACCAATGCACGATTGCTGATTTCACAGTTGCTCCTTATTTTTGCGAAAATCAACAAACAGGTGGACACGAATGGTTAATTGAATTCGATCAACAACCCTCTAACTTTAAAGCGTTTGAAATAGATTTGGATCAGGTTTTAAAGGAAGTAAATTCTGATTACGAAGCCAAGCGTTTTAAAGATTTAAACATTGCTTTTCCGAAATTTACGTATGCGCCCAAAAACACGTTTCAGCGTTGGTTAAAATCCAATGGAAAATTGGGTGGGCAACATAAAATTCCACGTTTGTCGAATGACCGAAAAATTTTGGAACAAATTCTGCAAGAGATTGCTTACATTTAAGCTATGTTACGATCATTCATACTTTTGATTTTTCTCATTTCAGTTCAAAACGCAATCGCTCAAGTTCATCTTTCACTTGAATCGATGGCTATCACTGAATTAAAAAACGAAGCAAAAGCTTGGACAGTAGACAATTTGGGTAATTTGATTGTCGTAGAAGGAAATACCATCAACAAATACGACACAACAGGAAAAAAAATGTTTACTCAAAGCGTGAAATCCATTGGAGAAATCAGCAAAATTGAACCGATAAACACGCTGAAACTACTTGTATTTTCGGAGGAACAACAGTGTGTTTGCCTCTTGGATAATACCTTGTCCATAAATGGAAAATGCAAATATCTAGATGAATATGGCGTTAGAAATGCTAAAATTGTAGCCACTTCGAACCGCCCGAATTTAATCTGGGTGTTTGATCAATTTAATTCAAGCTTGTATTTAATTGACATTATCCAAAACAAAGTAATTCAATTAGTTGAAAATTTTTCAGGATTAGCAAAAATGAAATCAGAAGTGCTTTCCATTCAAGAATATAACAACCATTTGTATTTAAGTGACAACATGGGTTTGTATGAATTTGACATGATGCTTAATTGGGTTAATTATTATGAAATCCCGAACATGTCTTCGTTTCAGCTTTGGAAAGAAACAGCTTTCTTCACGCAAGAAATAGATTTAAAATGGTTTACACTTCGGGGAGAAATTGGAAAATCAGCACAAACTTCGACTTATCAAGCAGAATCACTCATCATCCAAGGAAATCATTTATATATAAAAACAGGAAAAAGAATTGAAAAAATTCTATTGAAAAGCCAAAATGAGTAAGCCCAATTCAGAGTTTTGTACTATTTTAGCAACCTAAATTTTTGAAATTATGCATGTAGCAATCGCTGGAAATATCGGTTCAGGAAAAACAACATTAACCAACTTATTGTCAAAACATTATGGTTGGGAAACGCATTTTGAAGATGTTGACCAAAACCCCTATTTGAACGATTTCTACCACGACATGCAACGTTGGTCATTCAATTTGCAGATTTATTACTTGAACAGCCGTTTTACACAAATTCAAGAAATCAAGCAAACGGCTCACACAGTAATTCAAGACAGGACGATTTACGAAGATGCCTTCATTTTTGCACCTAACTTGCATTCCATGGGCTTGATGACAACGCGCGATTTCGAAAATTACTTTTCACTTTTCAAC
Source organism: uncultured Lishizhenia sp. (assembly GCA_964534495.1). Taxonomy (GTDB): domain Bacteria; phylum Bacteroidota; class Bacteroidia; order Flavobacteriales_D; family Crocinitomicaceae; genus UBA952. The sequence goes on along the minus strand of CAZHPL010000229.1, from coordinate 1,623 downwards.
TTGATGGATTCGTTTGTTTCAGCACCTGATTTGTTGATTTATTTACGCGCAAGTGTACCAACGCTTGTGAATCAAATTCAACAAAGAGGACGTGAATACGAAGAAAGTATCCGCTTGGATTATTTGAAACGTTTGAATGAGCGGTACGAAGCTTGGATTTCGACTTATGATAAAGGTAAATTATTGATTATTGACATTGATAACAATCGTTTTCCTGAAAACCAAGAAGATTTGGGTAAAATAATCAACTCAATCGACGCTGAAATCAATGGTTTATTTTAACGCATGATAGTTGTTACAGGTGCCGCTGGATTTATTGCCAGTTACTTAGCCAAACACCTAAACGAGCTTGGTTTCACTGATTTAGTGTTAGTGGATGACTTTTCCCGTAAGGAAAAAGAAGAAAATTACACCTCGCTTTTGTATTCCAAATTAATCGATAGAGCCTTTTTTCCGAATTGGTTAGAAACCACTCATGAAACGGTTGATTTTGTTTTTCATTTAGGTGCGCGAACAGATACCACCGAGTTCAATATGGATATTTTGGAGGAATTAAACCTACATTATTCACAATCCATTTGGCTGATTTGTGCGTTAAAAGACATTCCTTTGGTTTATGCAAGTAGTGCAGCAACGTATGGATTAGGAGAATTTGGATATAAAGATGATCATTCGCTTTCTGAAAAATTACAACCTCTGAATCCTTATGGCGTCTCCAAAAATGAATTTGACAAATGGGCTTTACAACAATCCGCCACGCCTCCATTTTGGGCAGGATTGAAGTTTTTTAACGTGTATGGCCCACATGAAAATCATAAAGGAAGAATGGCAAGCGTGATTTTTCATGCCTTTCATCAAATTCAAAAAAGCGGTGAAATGAAGTTGTTCCGTTCTCATAACCCAAATTATTCGGATGGTGGTCAATTACGTGATTTCGTGTATGTTAAAGACGTTGCTTCCGTTTGTCAATTTTTGATGGAAAAAAGACCAGCATCTGGCATTTATAACTTGGGTTCAGGAAAAGCACGTACATTTTTAGATTTGGTTACGAACACCTTCAAAGCATTGGATAAAGAGCCAAACATTTCATTCATTGATACACCAATTGATATTCGCGATAAATACCAGTATTTTACGGAGGCTGATATGTCAAAATTAATCGCTCAAGGATATAAGCAACCTTTTCACACTTTGGAAGAAGGTGTTGCAGATTACGTTAAAAACTATTTGTTATATCGCTTTAAAGATTAAGCTTTGGTAAAACATAAGCTATAATTTTCGAAACACATTCTTCAGCAGAAAACGCATTCGTTTCAACGAGAACAGAAGGATTTACTGGAATCTCAAAAGGACTGTCAATTCCAGTGAAATTTTTGAGTTCTCCTCTACGCGCTTTTGCGTACAAGCCTTTTACGTCGCGTTCTTCACAAACAGATAAAGGACAATCGACAAAAACTTCTACAAAATCAGCTTCTCCAATAATGGCTTTGGCTGCTTTCCTGTCGTTTTCCAAAGGCGAAATAAACGAGGTAATGACTACAATTCCTGCATCTCTAAATAAACGAGCAATTTCAGCTACTCTTCGAATGTTCTCTGTGCGATCAGAAAGCGAAAAACCTAAGT
>CAZHPL010000228.1:0-5016 GCA_964534495.1 uncultured Lishizhenia sp. | reverse complement strand
GTGCATGTGCTTTCAAGAGAAAGTCTTGGAAATGACATTCAAAAGGGAAGAATTGACAGTCAAAAGTGTAGTGATTTGTACGACGCTTTTCTAAAAGGTCAGACCATTAACGATGTTTTCATCTGCGGTCCTGAACAAATGATTTTAGACGTAAAAGACACCTTGTCAACTAAAGGAATTCCTGCTTCAAACATTCATTTTGAGTTATTTGCAACCAATATCAAGAAAGAAACAAACGCAAGTACAGAAGAAGATATACCTGCATTTGCATCACGCGTTGAAGTAATTGTGGATGATGATTCTATTGAATTTACGATGGATTCAAAAGGACTTTCGATTTTGGATGCTGCACAAAAAGCAGGAGCAGATTTACCATTCGCTTGTAAAGGTGGCGTTTGCTGTACGTGTAAAGCTAAAATCTTGGAAGGCTCCGCAAAAATGGATGTGAATTATGCTTTGACACCGGAAGAAGTGGCTGATAACTATATTTTGACTTGTCAAGCGCACCCGACTTCTGAAACACTAATTGTATCATTCGACGATTAATATGGGACTATTTGATATTTTTAAAAAGAAAGACGAACAACCAAAACTTAGTAAAGGCTTTCATTTGCTAGAAACGGAAGTGATTCGTCTAAACGCTGATGCAGTGAAAATCGTTTTTACGGTTCCAACTGAATTGTCATCGATTTACAATGCTTTTGTTCCGGGACAATATGTTAACATTGAAGTAACTGTCAATGGCCAAAAATACCGACGCTCGTATTCTATTTGTAGCGGCAAAAATGAATCACTTGCCATTGCCGTTAAAGCGGTAGAAGAAGGTACTGTTTCCGTTTGGTGTAACACAGCTTTGAAAACAGGTGACAAAATAGCGGTTTCTCAACCTGAAGGAAGTTTCTGTTTAGCAAAAGAACACCAAAATGTAGTTGCCATTGCAGCAGGAAGTGGAATCACACCGATTTTGAGTATTGTTAAAGAAATTGAGAAAAATGCTCAACATTTAACTTTGTTTTATGGCAATAGAACAAAAAGTAGTGCTTTATTTTTGGATGAACTCAGCTCGTTAAAAATCGTTCAACAACATTTATATTTCTCTGGAGAATCCGTTGAAAACGCCAAAAATGGTCGCATTGATAAAGAAAACTTTACACAAGCAATCAAGGAAAACTTGGCTTTGTTGAGAGCAGATGCTTTCTTTATTTGTGGTCCTGAACAAATGATTTTGGATTGCAAAGAAACGCTTCATTTTTTCGGAGTACAAGAATCAAAAATTCATTATGAATTATTTACAGCTCCAACGCACGAAACCAAAGATGAACCAGCCTCAAATTTTGAAGGAACAAGTCATGTGAAAGTAATTTTAGACGGCGAAGTAACCGAATTAAACATGAGCGTTCCGGGAGCTACGATTTTGGAAAGTGTAGATAAAGCAGGACTTGACGCACCATACTCCTGTCGTGGAGGTGTTTGTTCTTCTTGCAAAGCGAAAGTGACAGAAGGAAATGTACAAATGCGATACAATTATTCACTGACCGATGAGGAAGTGAAAAAAGGATACATTCTTACTTGTCAGGCCATTCCACAAAGTGAAAACGTAACGATTAATTTCGATGCATAAGCGCATTGTGATTGTAGGTGCAAGTCGTGGGATTGGCAAAGCACTTGCTGAAAACTTAGCGAAAGAAGGTCATGAAGTTTTTGTGTTTTCTCGAAAACCAATTGATTCGGATTTGCCCATTCATTACTTTTCTTTTGACCTGGAAAAAGAGGTTTCTCAGCAGGCAAATGAAATTTTCACACAAATCGGAGGTAAGATTGATATATTAATTAATAACGCCGGATTGCTTGTCAATAAAGCCTTTCCTGAATTGACCCACGATGACATTTCCCGTTGTTATCAAGTAAATGTTATCGGCGTGATGGAAACCGTTCAAAGCATTTTACCTCATTTGAATGATAAGGCACACATTGTAAACATCAGCTCGATGGGAGGCTTCCAAGGCAGTGTGAAATTCGCAGGTTTAGCAGCTTATTCTACCTCAAAAGCAGCTATTTGTAGTTTCACAGAATTATTTGCAGAGGAATACAAAGACAGTTCTATCGCTATGAATTGTTTGTGTTTGGGAGCAGTTCAAACGGAGATGCTAAATGAAGCTTTTCCAGGATATTCTGCGCCTTTGCAACCAACAGAAATGGCCAGTTATATTGCTGATTTTGCGCTCAATGGAAATCGTTTTTTCAAAGGAAAAATACTGCCCGTTTCGTTGAGTACGCCTTAACACTTGGTTAATACGCGAAAATTGCGTACTTTGGTACACGCTAACTAGAAAATGAAAAGACTCAAAACTCTCCTTGTAAGCTTTTCGCTGTTATTTTTTACACAGCAGTTTTTCGCGCAAGATATTCATTGGTCGCAATTTAATGACAATCAACTCTTCCAAAATCCAGGACATGCAGGGCATTTTGATGGAGATTATCGCTTTATTGCCAATTATCGTAATCAATGGAAAAGTGTAACAGTACCTTTCAGCACTTTCTCCATGTCAGCGGATGCTAAATTCAAAAACTACGGAGTCGGTTTGCTTTTGTCTCATGATCAGGCGGGTGATGGTAAATTTCAAACCGTTGAATTGCAAGGAAATTTTTCGCGTTTGTTCAAACTCACCAAAGATTCAGTTCATATTCTGCGCCCAGGTATAAATATTGGTTTAAATTATCGCCAAATTAATTGGAACAATTTATACTTTGATAGCCAATACAATTGGTATGTTTTCGATCCAACAGCACCTACCAACGAATTGTATCAAAGTGATCGCAGAGGAAATTTCTCTATTGGAACGGGAGTCGTTTATGAGTACCACAAAAATGATCGTTTCAAAGTAATTGGTGGTTTTGGGGTTTATAACTTAAATCGTCCCAATCAAGGCTATTATAATGAAGTAGTAAAAAGGGATATTCGTTTTAATTTCTTTGGAAAAGGAACTTTCAAAATCAACCAAAAATGGGATGTTGTTCCGAGTTTTCAATTTTCGAATCAAGGGAAGTATCATGAATTACTTTTAGGTTCATCAGCGAAATATTATTTAACGGCTAAAAAAGGAGTTTATCAAGCTTTGTATGGAGGCGTTTGGTTTCGTAATCGTGATGCAGGATATATGAGTTTTGGGTATGATTATAAAGATGTATTTGTTGGTGTTAGTTACGATATTAATCTCTCAAAGCTTGTTCCAGCAAGTAGAGCTAGAGGTGGCGTTGAATTCGCTGTCCGATATATCATACGTACTTTCAAACCGAAAAGAATCATTCACCGCGTATGTCCAGACTTCATTTAAGTTTTCTTTTCATCCTGATTTCGCTTACAGGAATCGCACAGGTTAAGACGAAGCAACTCGTTTCTTTCGCAGACGAACAATTCAAAAAAGGAGATTATTACTACGCTTTAACGTACTACAAAAAAGCATTAGCTCAGGATTCCAATTCGTTAGAACTTCAATGGAAATTAGCTGAAACACAACGTTCATACAAGGATTACGTTGAAGCTGAAAAATGTTATGCGAAAGTGTATGCACGTGATGTAGAAGGGAAATACCCCTACAGCTTGCTCTATCTTGGTTTGATGCAGAAACAAAACGGTAACTATTCGCGTGCTTTTGAAACATTCAAACTTGCTAAAAAGAAATTCGAGGCGGAGAAAAGCGATTATATCTACAAAAAAGCCAACCAAGAAGTAGAAGCAACGGCGTGGGCTTTGAAAAATTATGCAGATACGGCACAACCGCTAAAAAAACTGCCTTTAACCGTAAATTCATACGATGCGGAATTTGGCCATGCTATTCGCGATAATCGACTGATCTTTTCTTCTTTGCGAGCAGACTCCACCCTAGAGAAAAATCAGGAAGTGTATTCAAAAGAATACAAAACACACTTGTATGTTGCAGGAGTTACACCTGAAGGATACACCAAAAACAATACCTTAGAAGATTTATTTTACAAAAAGTTAAGCACTGGAAATGGAACCTATTCATTGGATGGAAAACGTTTTTATTTCAGTTTATGCGAGGACGAAGGCTATAATTACAAATGTAAAATTATGGTGGCCAACTATGAAAATGGACGTTGGTCAAAAGTAGATTCGCTCAAAAGTGATATTAATGTAAATGGAGCAAATACAACGATGCCTTTCGTGACAAAAATGAATGGAAAAGAAGTGCTGTTTTTTGTTTCAGACCGTGAAGGAACCAAAGGAGGTTTAGATATTTGGTACGCACCATTTAATAAAGAAGGAAAGTTTGAAAAAGCTGTAAATGCAGAAGTTAATACAATTGATAACGACTTAACGCCTTGGTACGATTCAACGGAGAACAAATTGTTTTTCTCAACTACTTGGCATTTTGGTTTCGGAGGTCAGGATATTTTTAGTTCTGTATTGAAAAATGGGCGTTTTTCTGCTCCAATCAACATAGGCTTACCCTACAATAGCCCTGCTAACGATCTTTACTATTTTGAGCATAAGGATACCGTTTATGTTTCATCGAATCGAATTGGAAGTTATTATTCCAAAAACCCAACTTGTTGCACGGATATTTATGCTTATTATCCGCCTATTAAACCACCCAAACCTATTGAAAAGGAAATTGCTAAGGTTGAAGAACCTGTAAAACATATTGATACGGAATATCAAAAAGAAATCAAGCGACGTTTGCCTGTTACTTTATATTTCAGAAATGATGAGCCAGACGCGTCCTCTTATGCTACGAGTACGAAACAAAATTATTTCAACACCTATAAATTATACGTTGAACGCTATCCTTTGTATAAATCCGAGGTCGTTAAAGGTTTAGAACCCGAAATTGGTACGAAGAAGCAAAATGATTTGGATGAATTTTTCAAAAACAACGTTGATAAGGGAGCTAGTGATTTGTTGATGTTGACAGAAATGATTAAAAAAGAATTGCAGAATGGTTCAGCTGTAACACTTTCCATTAAAGGATTTGCGAGTCCGGTCGCTAAAAC
>CAZHPL010000227.1:0-5035 GCA_964534495.1 uncultured Lishizhenia sp. | reverse complement strand
TTTTCTTTCTGCAATGACTTTTTGAAACTTTTTTTAAAAATATTTTTTTGATAACGCTTAAAAACACACTTAAATAGCTGTTTATCAGAAAGAAAACTAATAAAAAATATTTTTAATTTTTTTTATTTCTAAAGTATTGACAAGTGATTCGATACCTAAATCGAGTGTTTTGGTTCTTAATTCGCCTAAAACAGCACGAAAATCTCCTACGTAATATTTGTTTTCTCCTCTCATTTCAATTAAGAAATCGTGTTTAGAACAGTTTTCTACATTAAAATCGTATTCCATTTGTGGTGAATCATAAAACACGAGTGCTAAAACCAATGCAATTTCAATACTTTGTTCCTTACTAAGCAAATTACCTATTTCATCTACTATAGGTGTATTTGCCAAAAACAAACCCATTCGATTAAAAAGAACAGATTTGTCTTGATTATTTAGCTTCTTATAAAAGGGGTATAATCGTTCCAATTCAAAAGTGTCATTTTTGTTCAGCTTAACTGTGCTATACTTAGTAGCTGATGATTTAGCAGTAACCAACCAAAATCGTAATGCAATTGAAGTTGTAACTAGTATAAAAACACCAAAAATCTTTGCGAACAATTCGTTTCCTATATATATAAGAAGTGGAATACAAATTAGTCCAAAAAAAATTACCGTTAACCAAAGAGGAAAACGGTAATTAGCCTTATTATTTTTCATGTTATTCAGAAATCCATTTGTCGTCAAGCATTTCACCTTTAATCGTTACTTCTTTTGTTCTTGAGTAATCTTCAGCTGCTATCATCATTTGTTCTCTCGTGTCTCTTCTAATAAGTATTGAACTCGATCCTTGCGATTTAACTTCAATATAAAATCCATTTTTTAACCTTGCTGGTCTTGTTGGTGGTCTCCCCATTTCGTAAATTTTTGTATATAAATATATATATTATTCTGAATTAACAACGAATCTTAGCAAAAATTAGCAAAATATCAATATCCTTTAAAAGTAAACTCCTTCTATAATAACACTAATTTTGCAGTATGTTGAATTTAGAAAAATTAGGTTACTACTTACCACAAGGGTACTTATTTCAAAATGTTAGTTTACAAATAAACAAAGGTGATAAGGTTGGATTAGTGGGAAAAAATGGCGCGGGGAAATCCACCTTACTTAAAATGTTGTCCGGAAAAATCAAACCAACTGAGGGTTCTATTCACATACCAAAAGGACAAACTATCGGATATTTGACACAGGACATCGTTATTAATACCGAACAATCGGTTTTCAGTTACTTAGATCGCTCAAATGAACGCATCAATTTTATTCGTGACCGATTAAACGAAATTAATCATGCATTGGTAAATCGCCAGGATTATGAATCAGATGCTTATATGCAACTTCTTGATGAATTAAGCGATTTGAATCACGAATTTCAAATTATTGAAGGTTTTCAATGGGAAGAAAGAATTAATACCACATTAAAAGGACTTGGATTTACAGAAGAAGAAATTGAACGCAGTCTGAATACCTTTTCCGGAGGTTGGAAAATGCGAGCTGAACTTGCCAAAATTTTAGTGAACAATCCAGATGTGATTTTACTAGACGAACCGACGAATCATTTGGATATTATTTCCATAAGTTGGCTCGAATCGTATTTGCAAAAATTTGAAGGAGCAGTTATCATTATTTCGCATGACCGCTTGTTTCTGGATAACGTTACAAAAAGAACACTTGAAATAAGCTTGAGCAAAATCTTTGATTATCCATTTCCTTATTCCAAATACAAACTGGTTCGCGAAGAGGAATTGGAACGACTTGAAGGAGCAAAAAAACAACAGGATAAGGAAATCAAACAAACGGAAGATCTCATTAATAAGTTCCGAGCAAAGAGTAGCAAGGCGGCCTTCGCGCAGTCTTTAATGAAAAAACTGGATAAAACGGAACGCATCGAAATCGAGAAAGACGCTACATCACGAATGAAAATCACATTTCCATTGAGTGTTCAACCTGGTAAATGGGTGCTTGAAATGAATAATCTTTCGAAAACGTATGGCGATAAGAACTTATTCAACCACGTAAATATTACAGTAGGTCGAGGTGAAAAAATCGCATTGTTAGGACCAAATGGTGTTGGAAAATCGACGTTATTGAAGGCAATCATGAAGAAAATTGATTTCGATGGCGAGTTAAATTATGGACATAATGTAAATGTGACGTATTTCGCTCAAGATCAAGCAGAAAAACTTCCAGTCGATAAAACGGTCTATGAAACAGTCGACGACATTGCGGTTGGAGAAATTAGAAGGGATTTGCGAACCATATTAGGAACATTTCTTTTTAGCGCAGAAGACACAGAGAAAAAAGTTGGGGTTTTGTCAGGTGGTGAACGAACGCGTTTGGCTTTGTGTCAATTACTTTTAAGTCCTTCTAACTTTTTAATTCTAGATGAGCCAACCAATCACTTAGATATTCAGAGTAAAGAAGTCTTGAAAAAAGCATTGTTAAGTTATGAAGGAACATTTATTGTTGTTTCACACGACCGTGAATTCTTGAATGATCTAACTAATCGGATTTGGGACATTGAAAATAAACACTTAAAGATTCATCACTTTACCTTAAATGAATATTTAGATTACAAACTTTCGAAAGTTGCTCCTAAAACTGAAGTAAAAGAACAAAAAGCCCAAAAGGACAAACCAACCGAAAAACCAGTTAAGAAAGAGGAAAATAAAGAACTTCAAAAAGAAATCAAGAAAATCGAAAAACGTATCGAGGAAATTGAGCAGCAATTAAGTGAAGTAAATGAAACCATCGCTCATTTGGATTTTACTACAGGTGATCATGCTGAAATTCTTGCGAAACATGAACAACTGCAATTGGATCTAGAGAAATCCATGGAAATTTGGGAAGAAAAAATGAGTTTATTGGATTAGTTACCTCCTTCGACGTTGACGGCGCAATTCCTTCTTGAGTTGACGCAATTCTTTCTTTAAAATTTTACGCACTTGCGGAGATTGATTTTTTCGATGCATCTTAAATCGTTTCTCTAAATACTTTTTTCGGCGACGATAATCTTTGTTTAATTCCGCTTGTCGCTCCCATCTTGCGCTCTTGGAATACGCCTTATTCCCCGAACTACACGAGTACGTATAGAAAAAGGAAATAAAAACAAGTCCCAAAATGACGATAGAAAAGCGCATCTTTTTAACTTTACACTATGAAATTACGTTATTTACTTTTCATTCTTACGGCAATTCTTTCATTTGGATGCAAGAAATACAATCAAACTCCTGTTCCTAATATTCCGTTTGACATAACTTTAGACATTTATTTGCCTTCGTATGATGCTTTGAATGGAGTTGGTGGATGGGCCTATTACAATAATGCCGGCTCAAAAGGAATCATTATTTACAGAAGGGCCATCGATGAATTTGTAGTATTTGACAGACATTCACCTGCTGACCCAAATGGAACGTGTGCTACTCCCCTATTTCCTACATCTGATAATTTTCTTGTTTTGAAAGATACCTGCAACAATGCAACATTTTCACTTTATGATGGTTCACCAATGAGTAATTGTGAATTTATGTTGCGACAATATAAGACATCTTTTAACGGTACCAATTTATTACGAATTTATAATAACTAAAATGAACGAAATTACAGTTGTCATTATTGACAGAGAAGGCGTTGAACATAAATTAGTAGGTCCAACCGACATGAACATGAACGTCATGGAATTGTGTAAAGCCTACGAATTACCTGTTTTAGGAGAATGTGGAGGAATGGCAATGTGTGCTACTTGTCAATGTTATTTAGAATCAGACACCGCTTTACCAGAGCAAAGTGATGCTGAATTAGACATGTTAGATCAAGCCTTTTTTGTTAAGTCAAATAGTCGTTTAGGATGTCAAATTCACTTAGCTGAAGAACTAGATGGTATCGTATTGCGTTTAGCTCCGGAAGCTCCGCATTAAGATTAATCTCTTTTACTGTTTAATAGCAAACCTCCGTCCATTCGGAGAACAGAGCCTGTAATCCATTTTGATTCAGGACTTAAAAGAAAGGAAATGGCATTTGAAATATCGCTCGTTTCTCCAACACCCAATGGATAATGTGAAATGAAACGTTCAAAATCTTCTGGTTTGTAAGATGCTTTGGTTTGTTCGAACATTTCTGTTTTAACCAGTGCAGGCTCAATTATATTGGCACGTAAATAAGGTGCATTTTCCAAAGCAATCGTTTTTACATAAGCTGTCAAAGCGGCCTTAGATGCTGAATACAATGCACCGCCCATGTATGGGAACTCAGCTGAAATACTAGACAAAAAAACCAATGAGGCACTTGGATTAAATTTCTTTTTTTGCATCAATTGAGAAAAAAGTAAAACCGCGCTCTCAAAATTGACAGTAAATATATCTTCAATGTGTTTTTTCTTTAAAAACTTAGTCGGGTACGGTTGAATTTTTCCCGTACAATGTGCCCAACCGTCTATGTTTGTAACGGAATCCGCCAATAATTGAATCTCTTCCTGATTAGTCAAATCTGCCGGAATAATTTGAATAACACCAGAAAACACAGATTGTAATGCTGCTAATTTTTCTGTTGATCGAGCTGAAATAATTAATTGGACTCCAAGTCCATTCAAGTGTCTCACTAAATCAGCACCAATTCCAGTAGATGCCCCTGTGATTAAAATTGTTTTATTCGAGAGTGGGTGCATATTCAAGATGTTTTAGCATTGGATTTTCTAACTTCAATAATACATTTGCCCACGAAAAACCGACACCAAAACCCGAAAACAGTACTTCTTTCCTCGTTTCTAGTTGATCAACCAATCGTGTCGTTATGGTTAATGGAATAGATGCTGAACTAGTATTTCCGAATTCGTCAATCGAAATGGGAGTTTTATCCGCTTCTACTTTTAATTTCTTTCGAACACTCTCGTTGATTAGCTTATTCGCCTGGTGAAAAACAAAAAAATCAGTTGAAGAGAGCTCTTTATTGGCTTTTTCATATAATTCTTTGAGTGAAGGAGCCACTTCTTTCAAG
>CAZHPL010000226.1:0-5038 GCA_964534495.1 uncultured Lishizhenia sp. | reverse complement strand
TGCAAATGAAACGGGGTTCGGAATCCCATTATTAAACTGTAAACTAACACTTTGGTTGGTATTACAATTATTAATCATCAATGCATATTTCGTTCCTGCTGTCGCTTGAATATATTGACAATAAGCATTTTCTCCAGGATCACAATTTGAATCTTCTGACAAATCTGTATCGGACATGCTTAAACCCGTAAGCCCACTCAAAGTTGTACAAGCGGAAGAATTACAACGTAAAACGGTTCGTGACCCGCAAGGATTGTCTGAATTTAACTGATAAAGAATAAAGTCCACATCATCTGTTGGATCAGAAGGAATGATATCGAAAGTTAAATTTCCAGATGTTGCAGCTGTAAAAATCAACCAAGCTGAATTTTGCTCATTAGGACCAACAACATCCATACATGTGCCAGGTTCTCCTTCGTCATTATTAGCTCCTCCCCCATTCAAATTGCTTATTACATAAGTGTTTGTGGGATCACAAATATGGGCTGCCTGATCACAATCCGCTCCTGGTGAAATGGAAGGCGTAAAAGTATAAGTGGTCGTATTTGTATTGTTGATTGCCGGAGACCATGTTCCATAAATACCATTCAATGAAGTAGTTGGTAAAGCAGCAATCGTAGCCGGGGCACAAAAAGGACCAACTTGATTAAAAGTAGGCGTAACGCTTGGAGTTACTGTGATGGTCATTGTAGTTGAGGTACCACACTGTCCTGCAGAAGGTGTAAAAGTGTATGTTGTTGTAGAAGATATATTAATTGCTGGTGACCAAGTTCCAGAAATACCATTTGTGGAAGTAGTTGGCAAACTAAATGAACCGCCCGAACAAATAGCGCCCACTTGAGTAAATTGTGAACTGACATTTGGATTGACTGTCACAACAGTTGAGGCTGACGTAGAAGAACATCCGTTTGCATCAGAAACAGTAACGGAATATGTTCCCGAAGTTGAGACGACAATACTTTGCGTTGTTTCTCCTGTTGACCAAACGTTTCCGCTGGCAGCACTTGAAGTCAAGGTAACACTTCCGCCTTGACAAAAGGTTGTTGCTCCAATCGTTGAAATCGCTGGTGTAGTTGGATTTGAGTTGACAGTAACAGTCGTTGTTGCTGATGCAGCTGAACAACCATTTCCTCCTGAAACAGTAACGGAATAAGTACCTGAACTAGTTACAACAATACTTTGAGTCGTTTCACTTGTGGACCAGGTGTTGTCACTTACAGCACTTGAAGTTAAAGTCACACTACCTCCTTGACAAAAAGTCGTTGCACCACTTGTTGAAATCGTTGGTGTTGTAGGAACTGGATTAACAACTACATCTGTTGAAGCTGAAGTCGCTGAACAACCGCTTGCATTCGAAACGGTAACCGAATATGTACCTGATGTTGAAACCACGATGCTTTGCGTTGTTTCTCCTGTTGACCACGTATTTCCACTTGCAGCGCTTGAAGTTAAAGTCACACTTCCACCTTGACAGAAAGTCGTTGCTCCGCTTGCAGAAATGGTGGGCGTAGTTGGATTTGAATTAACCGTTACACTTGTCGAAGCAGAGGTTACTGAACAACCATTTGCCCCAGTGACTGTAACAGAATAAGAACCGGCTGTAGAGACAGTGATACTCTGCGTAGTTGCACCATTTGACCAAACATTTCCAGTCGTCGCACTTGAGGTTAAAGTAACTGAATTTCCTTGGCAAATACTTGTAGCCCCACTCGCAGTAATAGTTGGAGTTGGCTCCGAATTAACCGTGATGGTAACCGTATTTGAATATGCATTTCCACAGGTTGCATCTACCGTTACACGACGAAAACAAGTGGTTTGTGATAATGCTCCCGGTTGATAAGTGGTGGAAGTTGCACCCGAAATATTCGTCCAATTTCCTGTACATCCGGGATCTTGTTGCCATTGATAAGTGTACGAACTGTTGACATTATTGGTATTACCTGCCATACAACGCACGGACAATCCCCATCTACTTGACGTGTAATAGTCAATAAAATCAGAATATTCAGCGGTTGCCAAGTTGTAGGCAATATTTACATAATAACTGGATCCATTGATTCCTGGCGTGTAATTATCAGCTGACCAAAAGGTAGCTCTTGTTCCTGTGTAAAGAAAATTAGAAATCTCTTTTCTTCCGGCCGGTAAAGCTGAAAAACCTACATTATCTGTTCCGTATTGAGTAACATGACTATCCCATCGAGGCAAAGCAGTCACATCACAAGAACCTCCCAAAGGAGATGAAACCTGACGACACGATTTGAGTTTATTTCCTTGGTTTGAACCCAAATAATTCATTAATGTCAACCAATCTGCATTTGTTGGAACGCGCCATCCACTTGGACACAATTTGTTGGTATTTACAGCAAACCAATTGTACAAAGGAGCATACACACCATAGGTTGGTTGATCATTATTATACCATGTGTAAGCGCCTGATGCTACTGTAAAATCCGTTCCAATTACTTGACCGTCTGTGTAATTGAGTACATCCAGATTCGTATTCATCCAGATTTGCGTCCCAATTTGAACACTATTTGCCAAGCCTAAACCACTTCCACCCGAAGCTGATTGAACGTTATTTAACAACGATGGTGTTTGACCCGAACAAATGGTTTGATCTGCACTTATCGTTCCTCCATTTAAAGGCGCATCGACAGTTAAACTGATTGTAAAAGGTGTGCCCGAACAACCATTTCCTGTTGGTGTAACTGAATAAGAAACCGTTTGTGGAAGATTGGAGGTATTGGTCAAAGTTTGCGTAAATCCACTTTGTGCCGTACCAGTGGATTCTCCAGTAACAAAAGTATTATCTACAAATGACCAAGAATACGTTGTACCACTTGGAATGACATCTCCAACAGCTGATGAAAAAGTGTATGAACTTCCTGAACATAAAGAAGCTGTTTTCGCAGCAATGGCTGGAGAAGTATTTACAGTTACGGTTGTTGAAGCACAGGCTGATGCAACGCTACATGTACCCGAAGCTGGATTTTGTACATAATAAGTTGTTGTTGATGAAGGTGAAACAGTGATTGAACTTCCTGTCCCGATGGATGTTCCACTACAAGAACCTGCGTACCAAATTGAACTAGCGGAGCCTCCTACAGCCGTTAATATAGTTGATTGGCCCGAACAAATGGATGTTGTGCCCGTTATGGAAGTGGGCGCAGTTACGGTTGATGCGATTGTGGCTTTTAAATCCGAAATGATAATATACTGAGACGGATTGTTATAAGAACCTGTTGCCGATTGGTATTTTATGGTAACCGTAGAAATACAATCCGAAGAAGTCCCTACGTTGATTTCATTGTTACCATAACAAGTACAAGACGATGAAGAACCCGAGTTGAGCGTTAATTGTGTCGAGTTGTTCCCAGAAACAGAACCTCCCGTTTGAATACACAAAGTCCCAACTTTTGAAACGTTAACAGCATTTCCAGATGCGTTGGTTCCACTTATGACAACTTTGTCTAACCACGAGCCAAATCCATCATCATTGATATCATACAAAGAAAAATCTACTGGACCTTGAACGGGCGAACTAAAATTAACGGTGACAGTAATCGTTTTTGTTGCATTCGTTGTCCAATCGGTACTCAGAAGCATTCCTTGATTCGTAGCTGAAATACCCGAACAACCACTATTAGGTGGAACAGAGCCTGATGCAATGTAAACGGGTGAACTATTTTGAAATACGTTTTCTGAATTGACAATTGTTGCTGAAACGGTAATTCCAGAAGTAGTTTTTATAAATGTTCGACTTGCTCCGGAACCACCATAAGTGCCGTTCCAAGAAAAAGTAGTTAATTGCGCAAATGAAGTAAAAAATGAAAAAAAAGCAAAAGTTAGAAGGAGAACGTTTTTCATTTCCAGTTAAGTAGTTTATAGTGTTTTTAAGACTCAAAAACAGCCCTAAAGTTGCCTATAATTACTTAATTATCTTCTGCTTTTTTTTCAACGTTAAAATTAGTTTTTACACAAAATCATTTATTGCTTCAAAAACCTTGAAAGGAAATAATGATTGTTTTGAGTAATTATCAACGAATAAACACCTGCTGGCAAATCTCTAACATCTATTGCTTGCGAAGCCATTTGTTTTTTTGTGTCTAATACACGACCATTTTGATCAATTATTTTCAATTCTATTGGAAGCGTAGTATCATCCATTTTTAGTTGCAATTGCTCAACAACGGGATTGGGATAAATTCGAAGTTGTTCAATTGTTTTCATCGTATTTAAGCCTACATAATTTTCAGGAACGACAAGAAATTGCCCCATCATCCCCGCATCTTCATGCATCAGAATATGACAATGAAACATGTACGGAATTATAGTATCTGAAAAATCAGAAAACTGTGCAACAAAACGAACAGAATCACCCATTGGCACATAGACAACATCTTTTCTTCCTCTTTCGTTCATTGGAGGCAATTCCGTATTTCTATCAAACAAGTAAAATTGAACATCGTGCACATGAAAAGGATGTCCAACCATCGTTTCATTTACAAGCTTCCAAATTTCTACCGAACCAACAGGAATTACAAAATCAATTCGATCCATTTGATATGAACTATCGTTGAAATAGAATGGACCATCCATTACCATCATACTGTCCGCGGTAAAGCGAATTTCTCTTGTAAGACTTGCTGCTTGAGGCTGTAATGCAGGAGCAGGATTTAACTGCGATGGAATTTGCGTAATCGGATTTAGCGTTTGTGCTACCACATGAATTTGCATAAAATTAAAATCCACTCCATTCAAAGGACTTTCCATCGGTGGAGATCCTGGCGGCATTGGCATCGTTGGTCCACCCTGAACGCCCATAGGTAATTCTGTACCAATGTTTCTAAGGAATAAATCCTGACCTTCCAAACCTGTTAAATCCATGACTATTTCGGCTCTTTCTCCCGGCGACAAACGAATTCGATTAGTATCAAAAGGCTGTGTTAATAATCCACCATCCGAACCTATTTGCTTGAAGGCATAATTATTCGAAAACCCGAAAATGAGAATCTTGTCATATCAAGTTATTAAAAAT
>CAZHPL010000225.1:0-5058 GCA_964534495.1 uncultured Lishizhenia sp. | reverse complement strand
GTATATGGCGCACGTTCGTACAATTGTGAAAGAAGCGTTTGAGTCGGGTTGGTATGTTACACAGGCAAACACAATTCGCACAACGATTGACTCGTATGTGCAAGCAGATCCCTACAAATTTTACACCTATACTCAATACCAAAATAGTTTGACAACGGCTGTAACAGGTGGCGGAGGACCCGGTGGTGGCAGTTCAATTCCTGGAATCCAAGCTTTGATGGATGCACGTGTAACGTTCTTTAATTCAAACGCTAACTATATTCTAACAGCTCCAACGATTTCTGCTTATGGCTGTACAACGGCAAGTCCAGCTTATGGTGCAACTGTTTATATGACAGCAACTTGCTCGGGTGAAACGACGGTTTACATGGGGTATAGAACAGATCACCGCTTGAAATTCAATCGCGTACAAATGTTCGACGATGGTGCGCATGGAGACGGTGCTGCGGGTGACCACGTATATGGAGCACAAGTAACGTTGAACGGAATTGTTTTTGAATATTACATCTACTCTGAAAATGCAAATGCAGGAATTTTCAGCCCGCAACGTGCAGAACATGAGTATCACACCTTGGCAATGGTAATTCCAACGCCAAATGTGGGTGATGTTTTGGTAAATGAAATCGTAGCAAATAACGGTTCAAGTGCGTATGATTCCAACAATGAAAACGACGATTGGATTGAATTGTATAACACAACCGCTTCAGGAGTTGATTTATCAGGGATGTATTTATCGGATGATCCTGCGAACTTGGCGAAATGGTTTTTCCCAATTGGAACAGGAATTCCTGCACATGGACACTTAGCGGTTTGGTGTGATAATGACCCAGAACAAGTAGGTTTACACACCAATTTTAAATTAAGTTCAACAGCAGGTGATGTAATCATTTTATCAAACGGAGTAACGATTTACGATCAAATTACTTTCGGTCCTCAAACAAACGATGTGGCTTATGCACGTTGTCCAGATGGAGGTGCTACAATGGATTTTGCAACTCCAACTTTCGAATCAGCAAACACATGTGAACCTGCAGGTATTGAGGAATTCAGTGAAAACACAGTGGCGATTTATCCTAATCCAACGAAATCTAATTTCACTATCCAATTGAAAAATGGTGAAACGGTAGCATTAGCTGTTTACGATTTACAAGGCAGAGAAATGGTGAAAACGCAATTCACAGATGCAACAACTATCGATGCAAATGCGTGGACAACGGGATATTATGTGGTGAAATTGACCTACACAAACGGACAATCCATCACCAAAAAACTAGTGAAACAATAGAAGTAGATAACTAGTATTTTTCATGGTAGAAAAAGGAAAACTGTCTCAATTTGGGACAGTTTTTTTATTTTAGTGGATGATTATTCAAACGCTAAAAGCTTTGACCGCTGATCAAAGCCAACAAATTGATACACTTTGGAACGAGGAATATCCCTTGAGTTTGAATAATCGTTTCGGGATTTTACTCGATGGCGCCACTTGGTTTACGCACTACATCATTTCCGATGAAGAGGAACGAATCAAAGCTTGGTCTGTGATTTTTGAAAAGGATGGCGAAATTCGATTTTCCATTATCGTGAATAGTCGTTATCAAAAACAAGGTTTGGGAAAGGCTTTGATTGAAAAGTTAAAAGACGAACACGGCGTTTTTTATGGTTGGGTAATCGATAACGATTCGGCTCAAAAGCAAGATGGTACGTTTTATGTTTCGCCCTTAAAATTTTATCAGCAATTAGGATTTGAAGTGTTGACCAACGAACGAATTGACAGCGATATGTTGCGTGCCGTAAAAATCAAAAGAAATCCAACGGTCTTCATTGAAACGGAACGACTTCTATTGCGTGAATTGTTAGCGACAGATGCCGTTGCGATGTTCGAAATGGATTCAAATCCAGAGGTGCATCGCTATTTGGGTAATGCTCCAGTACAATCCATTGAGGAAATCGAAAAAGTAATTCAATTTGTGCGGGGACAATACAAAACAAATGGAATAGGGCGTTGGGCAGTAATCAATAAGGAAAACAATGAATTTATAGGTTGGGCTGGTTTTAAATACCTGACAGAAGCTCAAAATAATGTTCAATTCGTGTATGATTTAGGCTATCGTTTTAGTCAAAAACAGTGGGGCAGAGGTTATGCTACCGAAGCAAGTATCGCCTTAATGAACTATGCCAAAAAAGAGATGCAACTCGATAAAGTGTACGCAAGTGCACATTTCGAAAATGCAGCTTCGAATCGTATTTTGCAAAAATTAGGCTTTATTAAAACAGGCGATTTTTTGTATGAAAACGAGCCTCAGAATTGGTACGAATATTCAATGAAATAAGTTTTTATTATCGATAACAGTAAATAGTATTTACAAAATAGCTTACTTTTGTAAAAACTATTTTGCGTTATTAATAGTGGAAATTCAATTTCATTTTCTCTTCAATTTAATGCGCCTAATCCCGCTTTCCACTGTATCTCCGACAAATTTTTCCTAGCTCAATTTCTTACGCTAATTTGACGGAGGATGCCGTTGCAATCGGGGGCGTGGGTTTATTTCCTGAAATCAAGAAATATTACAAAACCTCAAATTCTGTTCTTCGATTTTTAGCACGGTTTGTTTCGTTCGTATTGGGGAACTTCGGTTCTGTCTCACCCTTTCCTTTGGCTTTCAATCGCGTTGCTTCAATTCCCAAACTAATCAAATAATTGCGCACTGCATCCGAACGATTTTGTGATAATACACGATTTTTTTCGTTGTCACCAATATCATCCGTATGTCCATTAATCGACAAGGCAAGCCCTTCGTTTTCCTTCAAATATTCCGCTAATCCTTTCAATAAACGTTTGCTTTTGTCATTCAATTCATACGAATCCGTGCCAAAAAAGATGTCGCCCACAACAAACGCTGAACCCGGAACAATGGAATCTATTTGCAACTTGCCCGTTTTGACAACCGTGCTTTCAACCTTACCAACGTTCACTAGTTTTTCTTTCTCAATCACTTGTGCGTTGTAGGAAAACCCTTCTTTTTTGACACTGACTATAACGTCTTGGTTTTTGGAAACTTTCACAACTGCTGCGTATTTTCCATCGTCACCATTCACTTTGAATTGTTGTTTTTCACCCGTTTCGTTGTACGTGATTTCAACCGTTGCATCTTTCAAAGCGTTTCCATCATTGTCTGTCAATTCACCTTTCACAATCACCACTTCTTGCGGACGCGCCGTTTCGTATAAATCGAAAGCAAAAATGTTCCAATTTCCATCCTTCGCACTGGAGTAATAAGCAACTCGTCCACTTGTAGAAACAAACAAACCTAATTCATCATCCGGAGAATTGATAGGATATCCGATATTTTGTGGCTCCGTCCATTTGTCGCCGTCCTTGCGAATGTAAAAAATGTCTAATCCACCCAATCCTTTTCGCTTTTTGGATGTACTCGAAACAAAATACAACGTTTCCCCATCTTGGTGAAAGAACGGACTTTTATCTTTTCCTTCTGTATTGATGATGTCAAAGGGTTTTGCAGGTCCAAAAGTTCCGTCTTTTTGTCGCTCTGCGAAGTAAATGTCATTGTCTCGTGAGCCTTTACGAATGGTTGCGAAGAAAAGTGTTTTCCCATCAGCAGAAAGTGAAGGTTGCGCTTCCCAACCGTCTTTGGTATTGATGTTGGTTCCTAAATTAACTAGGGGAGACCATTCAAAATCATTTCCACCTTTTCCGCTTCGGTTGTATGTGGTCATGTATAAATCGCAATTCAAATAATCTTGATTGTACACTTTTTCGACCTTGCAAGCGCAAACAATCATTTCTTTATTGTCCACGGAAAGCGTTGCAGATCCATAGTTGAAAAAACTGCCATCATTGAATGGCTTTGCTATCGGCTCACCATACGAAAATGGGCCACTTGCATTTTGACGGGAAGCCAAGCTAAATTCCTCACGGATATTGGAAGAAATATCACCTAGATTTTTTCGGTCCACTTTTCGCGTGAAAAACAATAAATCGTTGTCAGGAGAAATCATCGGAAAATATTCGTCCAATTGCGAACTCACTTGTTCCACTCTTTTGGGTTCAAATGGAACAGGATTTTCCTTCAGTTTTTTCTCAAATTCCAAATCGTCAATAATCGATTGAAATTCTTTTTGTTTTTGGATATAGTTGTCAGGTAATTTCGAGAAATCATCTTGCGGAAACTCCACGAATTTTTTCATGTAGGGGAGAGCGTGTTCCAAATCGTTTTTCACTAATAAAGAATTAGCGATGAGGTAGTAACATTCCGCATGAAATTCAGGACATTTACGAATGGTATTTTGGTAAAACAACAAGGCTTTTTGTTCGAGTACAGCACCTTCATTGTAGGTTTTATCATCCGCTTTCAATTGCTTGGCTCTACCGGCACAAATTCGTGCGTAGTAGTAATACGTTTCAGCAACGTTCGGGTATTTTTGCATCACCTGACTGAATTTTTCTGTTTGATCCTCAAAGGTTTTTTCAGCCATTGCCGTTGTTAGCAACTTGCGGTATTTTTTGTCTTCAGAAAAGCACGGATCTTCTTGCGCAACAAGGCGAGAAGCCAATAAGCATATAGTAAAGCTGGATAGTAGTAATTGTTTCATTTTCGAAAAAATAATCGACAATTACTTATAGCTCAAAAACCGTGAAAAGGTTTCAGATTTTTATCTAAAATTTTAGGTTTTTTAGCACATTTTTAGTCTTTTCAATATCGTTCATTGAAATGTCTAAATGAGTAACCATTCTAATCATTCCCGGACCAAACGCCATTGCCAAGACATCCTCTTTTTTCATAGCTTCAATTACGGCATCTCTGTCACTCGGATTATTGAGAATTGCTACCACAATATTCGTTTCAACGGGAATCACTTCTTTTACCCAATTCAGGGAATGCAAACAAGCTTCCAACTGACGTGCTTTTTCATGGTCTTCCGTCAATTTTTCGACATGATTTTTCAAAGCGAAAAGTCCACCCGCTGCTATGATACCTGCTTGTCGCATACCACCACCAAACACCTTTCGAACGCGTCTAGCTTTTTCGATAAAGTCTT
>CAZHPL010000224.1:0-5062 GCA_964534495.1 uncultured Lishizhenia sp. | reverse complement strand
TTTGGTATGTTTACAAAAAACTAGTTGTTATAAGTAAAAATACATCCATAACTTTGGGTAGTTATTTTGATCAATTTATTCAAAGTATTTTAAAAGAGGGGCGATATAAAAACGCAAGCGAAGTTGTACGTGCAGGATTGAGACTTCTTGAAGAAGAAGAACAAAAAATAATTGCTTTACGTCATGCGATTGATGAAGGTGTTAATAGTGGTTTAGCCGAAGATTTCTATCCTGAAGTGCATTTAAAAACCTTAAAAGCAAATAGAAAATAAATGGCGAAGTTTAAGTTAACAAACAATGCCGTTAAGAATCTATCTGACATTTGGAATTACACCTTCGATGCCTGGTCCGAAAGTCAAGCAGACAACTATTATAAACTAATTCTCAATGCGTGTGCTTCAATCGCCAAGAAACCACAACAAGGTAAAGCGTATGAAGAAATTTATCCAGACTTAAAAGGTAAAAAAGCCTCAAAGCACATTATTTTCTATCGTTTCATGGAGGACAAAAGCATTGAGATTACTAGAATCCTGAACGAGAGAATGGATTTGAAGTGTAAATTAAAAAAATAAACCACTCATAACACAATAAGCAATATGGAGCATGAACATACTCAAGAGAAAGTGCTACATCGCCAAGACGAAAACACTTAGTAAAAAAACAATAAAACAAGATACCAGATTGGAACAGATTAAACTAAACAAAAAAAATCCTAAAATCGAATTCACATTGAATTCGAAGCTTAGCTATTTATTAATTCATAGTGTTATCGTAACCTACCAAAAGAATTTAGAAAACGAATGGACAAATTTCATTTCAAAGGTTAAACTTATCGCTGAGTTGAGATATGATGTTTTCGTTGACTCGGAAGGCCGATTTATTGATGATAGAAAAAAGCAATTCCCAATACCTATAATTTCTGACTCATATCAAGTTCAACCGGTTTTTCATTTAAACACAATGATAAAAAATGAAACATTCACCGTGGGAATTAATCCCGAGCAAAAGTTTTATCGGACACTGAAATTAGAATTACAAGACGTTGAGCATCTTGATGAAGATTACACCTTGGAATTTAATATTGAAAAATTTAACATCGATGCCTAAATTTACATTCCGCCATCAATAAGTATGCACTATTGCTTTTCTGAATAAACTTTAGAGATTGCTTAACAGGTTGGTGTTTCGAAAACCCCTTCTTTACTTTTTTTGAAACCGGTAGCAACAATTGACAAAGACAACATTAAGACTAAAATGACAGTTGAATATAAAGCATTCAGCATTGAGATTATAGACGACCAATCGTATTCAATTGACTCGGCAGACAATATTTCTCATTATCACAAAATATATTTTAACGGCTCGACAAATCAAGACAGAAATTATGCTTCATCAAAACACGGCATTCGAGTTCGACAAGGTGACATTGAGCTTTCAAGTGCAATCGTTTGTGAAGTTGGTGGTGCCACAACCCTACATGACAAGTCATTCATAATCGTTGACAAGACCCTATACATTTGCTGTAGCGACAACGTTTATTCATTGAATATTCCAGATCTTTCTCTTGGTTGGTCAAAGCGTCTTGACCCCGCTACATGTTTTGGCATTTACGCCTTCGACAACGACTTTGTAATTCACGGAGAACTTACGATAACTCGTATTGACAAAAATGGGAATATCAAATGGGAATTTGGTGCTCGAGACATTTTTGTAACGCAAGACAACAGCGAATCAATTATTATAAAAGCAGACAAAATTGAACTTAAAGACTGGGAAGGATTTAAATACACATTAGACAAGAACGGCGTTGAATTAACCTAAATGCAACTGTGTGATGTCAAAAGCTACTAACAAGGTTTGCCTCAGCCTCACAGAGAATAAAGTATTTGCAAAAGTTTCGGCAAACAATCATTTTGAATTTGCTAATAGCTACTAAACATTTATCTTTAACTAAACATTTAGGAAAACACCGGCAACAAAACGGCCGAATCGAAGAATCAAAACGCTAGCGAAAATTTTATGGATAGACGCCTCAAAGAACATTTCGTAATTAAATGGAACAAAAGATAAACCATCTTATAAAATTAACAGAAGAAGCTTTTTCAGGGGTTACACTTGGTGATGGTGTTTCATGGAGAGAAGCTGATGTAATTGACGCCTTTGGAAGTATTGAAGAACGAAAACTTGCACGAAATCAAGACGAAAAAGATAATTGGCGAAAAGTTCCTGATAGTTTGATAGGAGATTTAAAGTATCAATGTGTCTTGCCATTTTCAGATGCCATAGGTTTGAGATTTTACTTGGCTCCTTGTATGATTTTTACGTTAAAATATTACAAAGAGTCGCCTTCACTTATCACACATTCCATCATTTACAGTCTAACAAATAAATTGACTGTCAATGAATTACAGTCTGTTCTGAGTCCAAAGCAAAAAGAGTGCGTCATCCATTTCTTAGAATTTTGTTTACAAAAAGGTGAGGATTATTTGGACTTATTCAACACAGAAACTAACTTGAAAAACTATTGGATAGAAAAAATCTAACGCTATGAAATTCAACAAAAAAGGTCTATCCAAAGACCTCATTGCAATCATCAACAACAATCTTGACCATGGCGAAACCAGTCGTGCGATTGAAATGTGGATCAATGCAAACAAACCAAAGGACGTTAATGTCTATTTATGCTGGGCGCACTACGAATGGTTGTGTCCTTTGTACACTGAATTTGATGAAGATTTTATAGAACACGGTAAAGCTACTCTGAAAATACTCGACCTTGCCTTATCGCTCGAACCTGAAAATGCAGAAGCGCTAAAAAACAAAATTGCAGTCGAAAAACGGATAAAAAAAGCTCAAAAATCAATTGATACGCTGTTCAAATATGACAAAATGGACATCATAAACTCGATTTGGGCTTTCTGTCAGAATTGGCTTATCAGCATAATTTACGTGCACATAATGGAGATAAAATTTCCGCTGGAAAAGCGTATAAAATTTACGAACGCTTTTACAAAGAAACGTCCGATGTTTATACCGATAACGAGTTTTCTAAAGTAATATTTACTGGTAATAATCTCTTGTATCTGAGCCACATGGCATGCTCAAAATACCTAGAAGCTGGATACGAAGCTGCTGCAACATTAATCCATGAAGTATTGAATTGGAAAGTTGCAAGTGATAAAAAAGAGCACTCGCATTTCATTTTTGAAGTGTATTGGATAGAATTGCTTCATTTGGCCGAACAGAATAATCTAGCTGACTTCCAGGAACTGTTTCGCAATTGGACGAAGTGTGAAACCTTTATCGGTGGTCCGCCAAGTATTACTTACACCTATCTTTTGAACCCGATTTCTGAATGGTTATTGAAACAAAACGCAAAACAAGAATTGCAGTACATTCTTGAACACAATTACGGCAGTTTAAGCAGTACGGTACTTACAGCAAAAGAGAAGCAATTGATGAAAGAAATTGAAAATCTAGTAAATTAATCAACAGATTATGAAAGAGTTAAAAACATTTTTGCAAACTTGTTTAAATCTACCAGGTGCTGTAATTATCAACTTCAAAAAAGCAATGCCAGACATTGAAAACGATGTTGATTTTTATGAAATTGGCGTGCAACAAGCAGTTGGAAAAACACCGAAACGCTTTGCCAATATTTGTACGCGAGACAATGAAGTCGTTATGATTTACTTTAAACACGACCCCGAAACCATTGCAGATTTGTATCTGCAGAACAGTAATATTATGCCTTCTGAAATTGCATCAGCGCATTGGTCAAAAATTGATTTTCCGAATGAATTTAGTACAGAAACAATCAATGCTCTCATCAACAAATCGTACCAACTTATTTGTGCTTCACTTCCCAAAAAACGACAAGCCGAATTAGTCCAAATCGCAACTAAAGCGAATCAATATCTTCTATTTAAAGAAAAGGTGGAGGCGTTGATGGCAACACAATCTACACTTGAGTTTCATTACAGCCACATGGCATTTTGGGCGCCAACACTCACCGTCGACGATAAACCTATGGCTTATTTTCACAACAATGCTGTTTTTGTCAAAACTGATAATTTTATTGAACCAAATGCTGTGGATTCTCATTGGGAGTGGTAGTTTTTATGGTGATGGTTTTCGGTTTTGATGTTTTTAAGTTGAGGATTTGTTTATCGTTATAAAAGTTGATTTTTCGTTACTGAATTTCACTTTTATTAGAGCATAAAAACACAATGCAGGTAAGCGAAGCTATGGTTCAACAAGGGTTTTGCGTCAAGTGTTTGACATGTTTCACAGATAGTTTAGTGAAAGGTTAAATTACTGTTCATTAATTGGACTTTTGATCTAAAATTCCACACATTCGACATTATCCATTCCACCAGACATTAGCAACAGACACTCATCTACGTTCTAAATTTCTTCTAAATTGATTGCGTAACTTTGCTTCAATGAAATTATTACTCATTGAAGACGAACTAGAATTGGCAAATAGCATCGAATCCTATTTGACAGGTAATAATTTTGTCTGTGAGCGAGCGATGGACAAAAATTTAGCCATTGATAAACTTTCCACGTACGATTATGATTGTGTATTGCTTGATTTAATGTTGCCAGATGGGAACGGTTTTGAAATTCTAAGTGAATTAAAAAAACAAAACAAGACAGAAGGTGTGATTATTATTTCGGCAAAAGAATCACTTGAGTCAAAAATTGAAGGCTTACAATTAGGAGCAGATGATTACTTAACGAAACCCTTTCATCTATCAGAACTTTTGGTTAGAATTCAAGCACTTATTAGAAGGAAAAACTTTAATGGAAACAATGTTATCACCTTCAACGAAATTGAAATCAATACACTTTCCAAAACAGTTAAAACAAATGGTAAAAAAATTGATTTAACAAAAAAGGAAATTGATTTACTATTGTATTTAATTGGCAATACAAACCGAGTACTTTCTAAAAGTGCCATTGCTGAGCATCTTTCAGGCGATATGGCAGACATGTTGGACAACCACGATTTTGTATATGCTCATATTAAAAATTTGAAAAACAAATTGAAAGACGC
>CAZHPL010000223.1:0-5064 GCA_964534495.1 uncultured Lishizhenia sp. | reverse complement strand
CTTTAAAAAACACAATGGCAAAACTTGGTTCAAAGCAAGC
This sequence comes from uncultured Lishizhenia sp., assembly GCA_964534495.1. GTDB lineage: Bacteria > Bacteroidota > Bacteroidia > Flavobacteriales_D > Crocinitomicaceae > UBA952. The sequence continues at coordinate 5,024 of CAZHPL010000223.1, read as the reverse complement.
GGCTGTATTACCGCCGTAACTTGATTTTTCGCAAAGTGATTTGATAATTTTGTTAGCTTGATTTTGACTAAGAAATTGTTGTTTAGATATGGTATTCTCAAACCAACCATAATTGTTAATTACTTTGTTTTTTCCATGTCGGCCATCAAAATCATAGACAATCACCTTGTCATACATTAATGTGTCAAATGGGCTTTCTAAATTTCGCACAGGTTTGATGGTAGGAGCAGACTTGAGATAATTATAAAGTTCAAGTTCAGTTAAAAAGTCATTTTTTTTATTGACAACTGCAAAAATTTCTTTGGAATTATTTATGTCTTGAGATTTACTTTTTGTAAAACATGAAGTCAATATTATACAGATTAGAATTATTGGAAAGACTTTTTTCATTGAGTTGTATCAATTAATTGTAATATGAATTTGTCCGCTACAAAACTTCGTTATTCAACCGTTTAGAAAATAGAGCTAGTTTTAGTGGTACTTAATTTTTCTTTTATTTCTTTAAAGTACTCTTTAATTTCAACTTGTTCACCATCGTTCGTATAATCAACTAAAAAAATCAGATATTCATTTGAAAAAGTATCAGTGATTTTAATGTTTTCAAGTGAGATATTAATGTCTTTTATTTCAGTTGAAACATTAAGTTCTTTTTCTATACCACGCGATTTAAATGAAAAGCTATCTATGTCGAGTTTTAAATAGGAACCTCTTATTTTTTTTATTGATGATTTGAAATTCCAAAGAAGTACAATTCCAAAGCCAACGGATGGCAAAGCAAAATAATCTAAAAATTTGAAAGGCTCTCCAATAGAGTAGGTGTTTCTAATTAGATTAAATAGAAATCTGATCAACCCTAGTACAATTATTAAAATAATCCAAATCTCTGGACGACTTAGCTTTTTTATTTTGTGTTCAACGTTGTATTCTTTCATTTGGTATAGCGTTTTGAAGTTAGAATCAGAGTGACCAGATTATTTTTTAAAACATTTTACAAGGGGAAATTATTTGTCATAACCTTTAAAACGTCAATATTCCGATTAGCATAAAACCACTAATAAACATAATAAAATATAGAAAATTCTTAATGTCCGTTACGGATTTCCCTTCTTTCAACACTAGCTTACTGAAGTCTTTTGAAATTAACATCAAAACTGCGATTAAAAAGAGCATAGCAACTGCAATTGTCGATCCAATCCCCAAAGGCATTCCTTTCATGTCAGAATTGGAAAAACGGACAAAGTCGGAGAATAACAAAACATTCCATAAGACAATTACAGCAATGGAAACGGATTTTTTAATTGGGAAAACTCCTGCTTGTTGTTGTTGTTTGATGTTTAATTTGTCAGCATCAGAAATCGTCTCGTCAATATTATCCAAGAAACCAGTCTGCTTTATTTGATTTACAACCGATGAAGGATCTTTAATTGTCCAGAAAATTACCTTGCTATTATAATTAGCAATTCTATGATTTATTTTTATTCCTTGTCCAAGCAGTGGAATCATCATGTAGGTATCAATTGAAATAATGTCTTCTGGTTGGAAAACAAAATTCCCAAGAATGGATGCATTCAATTCCAATTTGTCCTTTGTTACAATTAAGGTTGCGAATGGCCAAGTAGCATTTACCATTCCAATTCTCGCTCCACCCGTAATTTCTAATTTTTCCATGTTGTCTTTATACTTTGCGCTATTATCGTTTTTGGGTTTGGTGAAAGAGCCTTTTCAATTATTTGATGTTATGGGCATTTTTTTCCTTTATGCAAAACATTTCCTTCAATGTCATATATTGTGGTAAAGTCGTCATTGTAAGTACGACTTGTTACGCCAAGTTTATCAAGTAAGATATTTGATTTTTGCCTTATCGTAATCCAAGTTTCGTGATTATCAATAAATTCCCATTCCCAAATTTCAGTTGGTATACTATCCACCTCTTGTTTAAATTCTAAAAGTTCATTTTTGAATTCGTTGTTTATTAATTCAAGTCTGAAAACTGTTTCAAAACAAACGGGTGTAAATGCGTATTCAAGTTCCTCATACAATTCTGTTAACGGGTTAATTAAAATTGGAGTCATTTCTTCCAATTGATTTGAGTTGTAAGTGAAGAGAATAATTGAATTGATAATATTGGTGTAATAAAAGTCAACGTGTTTGTCATATTCAATATTTTCCTTTTCGACTGATGATTTGTCTGTCGATGTTTGTTTAATTCCAAATATTGATTTCAGGTTTATCTTCATGTCTATCGGTCGTCAAAATTGAAGCAAATTGTTTCAAGCTACATGCACGTATCGCTTCTCGAATATAACACTTTTGCGGTATAAAATGTAGGCTGTGTTATCATAAAATTATCCCGGAGTGCCAAGATGCAATACTTTCCACAACAGCTCGTCTTTAATTTTCAAGACCTCATTTCCCAAGCTATCATAAAAAATAAGATTTTTAAGATGTATTGATACTCTTGGCATTTCATTTCCATAATATTGAGTTGGATTACTTTTTCCAATAACAACAGTACCTTTACAATTCGAATATTTTTGGATTGGTTCTGGATTGTTAACGACAAGAATGTCTGTACAGATATTCGTCAGGTTTGCTTTTCCCTCTTTGTATTCAAACAGCTCAAGCACCAAATCATTTGTAAAACCTTTAATTTCATATTTTTCTATACTGTTGTAAACTAAATCCAGATTCGGTACAATTCTAATTACATAATTAGCATCCAGTTTCTTAAAAAAACCTGATACACAACCAATGGTATTGTCTGTGCGTGTAGTGTCCAATTCATCAAAATATTCATGAAAACTTGAATTCATGATTTCATAAGAAGTATGCACATTTTCGGTTGTGTTGTTTTGAGTACAGGCACCGAGTAAAAATATTCCGAATATAGTTAATATGTTTTTCATTCTTGCAAACGGTTTGGGGCTAGGAGACGCGCGCATCTCGGTTGTGGTTGTTCAGCCCGTGGCTTTTGTTGATGTTATTTGTTTTTATTCATTTTGTTTTTCTCCTATGTTTATAATACCAATACGATAGTTAAGGATCATTAGCACTATTGATAAGGATATACTTCCTATACAAAAAGCTAAGAATCCAGGATCAATTCCTGATTCTAAATTTCCCATTGCTATCAACGCACAAACACTAAGGACTGAAGCAAAGAAGTTCAGTGGTATACTAACTCTATATTCTTTTCGAGTAAAGCGTACTACCGCAGAAATAATTAAACCAAAAAGACAAACGGCACCTAGTAAAATAAACCAAATCAGAAAATCAAAAATCGCGAGTCCATCCAATTGATCGGCAAAAGAATTGTTTGCAATTAATAATGTAAGAAACAAAATTAGTTTTTTCATGTTGTCGATTTAACCAAATGCCCACCTTTCACCTCCATTAATCAGTAAATTTATATTAGAGAGAATTATCCAAATTTTCACAGGGAAGCAAAATGAGAAGAATACCCAACCAAAGATTTTGTATTTTAACTTGTTCGAATTGGTTTTTTCGAATTTTTTAAAGAAATACATCGCAATGAAATATGGAATAAATGAGGTAATAACACTTGCGAATGCTATGCCTGCAACAATGCCTCCAGCAATATGATATCCACCGTCATACAGAGCAGCTAATGTGGTGCTAATTAGTCCGGCTATAACTATCAGATATGTTATTAATGCCTTTTTTCTCACGTTATCTCAATAATTTTCGGTTGGTTTTTCATTGCATTTGACGGTTCTCAACTAGGAGACGCGGGCTACTTGGATATGGTTGTTCAGCTCGTGGCTTTTATTTGATGTTACCAGCATTTTTTAATTGTTTTTCTCCAAAATCGTTAATTCAGTATATCTAAATACTCTTGCTTTTGGCATAGGCTCCTCCATTTCAACCGTTCCTTGAGGGTAATCTTCTTTTTCATAAAACTGTCCTTTGATTTTTAGTTTGTTCTTTTCTGCATCAAAATTGGCAGGAAGTTCTAAGGACTTGTTTGCTGGTTCAATGTAAAAATGTAAACTAAGATAATTTACAGTACTATCATTATTTTGATTGTACTTTGTTTGTATCCAGTTCGGACATGCACATCCCCATACTGTATATTCAACTTCTAATTGCTCAATTTCGTCTGTCAATTTGTTAGTTGAGTCGGATATTACCTTGTTGTATTTTTGATCTGTCTGATTTTGCGAGTCTTTTTTAACTTGTACTGCACTACTTTTCTGTCCACAACAAACCAACAATATACTTGTCAATAATACTATAAATGTTTTGACTATTAAATTCATCATATTTTGATTTTGTAATCGCACTTCAGTTGCTTATAACGTTCCCACACCTGGGGCAGGAGCCGATTTTTAAAATTAGTTTTATTTGCGATTAATGATTATGAATTTTTCTATTAATCGTTTTTCGACTCTGAAATTTCGGCTTATTTGCAAGACCTGTTTTATAACCAGTTCATTTTTTAACAAATCGATAAGTGTAGCCATCATATGCCTCATCACTTAAATAAAGTGTGTCATTTGATATTTGGTATGTTTCATAATTTCCGTTATTATAAACCAATGCAGGTCTTTGATTAATGTCGTAAATTGATTCCTTCATTTCGATTTTAAATCGTTTTTGACTTTCTTTTTTTGAACCTACATAAATTTTGAAAAAACCTTTTTCTGTAAATTCAACCCAACTTTCCGTATTAAATCTTGTGCTTACACCAGATCCAGAATACCCACCAAAATTTATATCATAATACCAAGATCCAAATATCTTTTTTGAGTCTTCGTTTGGTGTTGATATTTTCTTACAACCAAATGATGAAGCAAGAATAATGACTACAATGAATAATTTTATAAGAGTATTTTTCATAGTTTGTTGAATTTGTAATGTTCGTTTAATTGGCCATAACGTTTTGCAGCTACCCGAAGGTGGCGATTTCGAAGCACTTCACTGTCAACCAAGCAGAAACTTTGATAGAAGCACAAAGCTTGATTTAACCACTGAACCGCCACTTTTGGGTAGGTGCTGTTATG
>CAZHPL010000222.1:0-5068 GCA_964534495.1 uncultured Lishizhenia sp. | reverse complement strand
CACCAGAAGATTTAAAACGAATAAAGGCATTCTACAGTGATTCTAAAGCGCAAATAATATTGAAAAAGATCTGGTCTTCCGTGAAGTGAAAAATTATTAGATTAGATTATCTTGAGAGCCCGTTTGATTATTTAGTTAAATAATCAATTAAATGGTATGAGGATTTTGAATTATATCGTATTAAATAATCCTTTAACTTCGTTTTAAATTAAAAAACTCAAGATTTCTCGAGGATTCTTGAAAAATCTCGAGATTTCTCGAGAAAAAAATCAAAAATTATTTAATTCAATAAACCCTGAAAAATCGGATAATATATATTTTAATAAAATAATTTTGGGGAAAATTGAAGAAAGAAATAACCCAATGAGCTCGAGCTTTTGGAAGTTAAAAGATTAAATAATTGTGCGGTTAGAAATAGCATTCTCCTTTTTATCAAAGTAGATTTTTTAAAGCTTTTTCTTGAGGGTTCCCAGGAAGTGTATGCAAGTAAGAATTGGTCGTGTTAGTAGAACTATGTCCAAGGAAATTAGAAATTAATAAAGTTGATACTCCTGAATCATATAGCACAGAAGCGAAAGTATGTCGAGCAGTACCATAAGAAATATGAAGATTATCTATTGAACCTAATTTAGCAACTTTAGGCAAATGCTGATTAATCCTTCTAATTACATTTTTTTTTGCCACTAACTTTTCTTCATCGCTCATTGATGGTCGGTAATGCGGAAACAAATATGCATTAGCAGCATGATTGATAGAACGTTGACGATTTATTATAGCTAATGTTTGATCTTTCAACTCTTCTATAAATTGCACTTGAATGAATTTGTTTGATGAATCACTAGTGTCTTTTACCTTTGTTCGGTAGAAAGAAAAACCTTTGTCAGATAGATCTTTATTTTTTAGTTCCAAGAGATCAGCTAAATTAACGCCTTGACATAAGTAAGAAAGGAGGAACCAATCTCTTGAGAAACATTCCAAACTAATAGGATCCAAATTTAGATCCAATAATGTCCTCATGTTTTCTTTAGTGAGAACTTTTTTCATAGATTTTGCAGCAGATACAACAAACTTTTTCCGTCCAAAGGGCAATTGCTTCGGCTCAAGAAAGCCTTTTTCCAAAGCAATATTCATTACTACACGAATATGCCTTGCGTAAGCACCAACCGTTGCAAGTGACTTTGGCTTTTCATCTATATTAATTAAGAAATTTTGCCACTTTTTAAGAAGTTCAACCGTAATTGTTGAAATATGTGCATCGCAAGCTTGTTTATCTTTAATGTGTTTAAAATACCTTGTGAGGCTTTGAAATGCACACATATCCATAAGGACAGTTGCCGGTTTTCTATTCGGGGTTTGCATAAGTTCCTCAAACAAACCTTTTATGGATTGATTGTCGCTAGCTTTGGTGATTTTTGCGCCAGAAAACTCAATTTCGAATCTTTCAAAATTAAACATTGTCATGCTACTTACAATCTTAAGTGCTCTTGAACGAGCCTCTTCCATCCTACCCTTAATTTCAAATAATTGATCTGTCAATCTTTTTCCGCTAATCAACTTAAGATATTCTGTTTGATTAAGATTAATTCCAAGTGTGAAATACTTCGTTTTACGCATAAATGTTAATCGTAACTTCAAAGGATAAACTTCATTTTGTTTACCCCTTCTTTTATCATAAAAATAATCAACAATAACCTTTCTTGTAGTATTCATATTCCTTTGTCTAAAAATTAAAATTTGCAAACATTTGCAAACATTTTGGTGTTATCTCACGAATCAAAGATAAACATATTTTTCTATATACTTGATTTTCAGTACTTTTGAAATTCATAAAAATCTATAAAAATCTATATTTTTCTGACTCATAATCAGGTGGTCCTTGGTTCGAGCCCAAGTGGGACCACAGCCTAAAAAGCAATACAGACAAGGGATTGAGGTTTTTACTTCAGTCCCTTCTTTATTGATGGAAAGTGAGATTTGCAAGCAATTTGCAAACGTTATCCAACAAGCAAACGTTGAATCTAAATCTCAATTGATGCTTTTTGATTGAAATGAAAATAAAATCCACTTAATACCAGTACAGCAAATCAATTTTGTTTTGCCTTTTATAACAAGCTTTAGGTTGTCAGTATTTAGTTGAATTAATGAGTTGATAAGGGAAGTCAGCAAATAAAAGCGCTTTACTGTAACTTGTAAATTTGTTACTTATCTTTACGACGCTATGTCACAAAAAATCGCAAAACCTTTCTTAAAATGGGCGGGTGGAAAAACTCAGTTAATCTCAGAAATTGAGAAGGCTTTACCCGATACAGTTTACAACACTAACTTCACGTACATTGAACCTTTTGTTGGTAGTGGAGCTCTTCTTTTTTGGATGTTAAACAATTTCCCGAAGATGGAAAAAGCGGTAATAAATGATATTAACGCGGACTTGATAAACACATACAAAATCATTGCCTCAAAACCAACAGAATTAATTTCCGTACTTGCAATTTTACAAAGTGAATTTCACGCTTTAGAAAACAAACCAGAAGAGAAAAAAGAATACTATTATCTAAAAAGAGAATTGTACAATGCTCGAAATAAGGAACTGGGCGTTTCCCAAAAGGGTCGGGCTTTTCGTTACAATCTTTTTGTCGTGCCTCAAAAAAGGATTTACACTACAATCCCTAACGCAAAATTTGCTGCATAAATGAATTTAAATTTCAATACTAAACTTGCAGAAGGCTATTCAAGTAATTCTCAAATTGCGAGAATATTAACTGAGCAATGGGTAAAGGAAAATTCATATTGTCCTTGTTGCGGAGAGTTACCACTAAATGAGTTTGAAAACAATCGTCCAGTAGCAGATTTTTATTGTAAAAAATGTTCAGAGGAGTATGAATTGAAAAGTAAAAACGGAAAACTTTCAAATACAATAGCTGATGGTGCTTATGCTACAATGATTGAAAGAATTAATTCAAACAACAATCCCAATTTTTTCTTTCTTACCTACACAAAACAATGGTCAGTCAATGATTTTTTAATTATTCCGAAACAATTTTTTTCTCCAGAGATTATTATAAAAAGAGCTGCATTGTCCGAAACAGCAAAAAGGGCAGGTTGGGTAGGATGTAATATTGATATCTCAAAAGTCTCAGATGCAGGAAAAGTATTTCTAATAAAAAACACTGAGATTATCAATCAAGACATTGTAACTGAAACCTTTAACAAAACCTTATTTTTAAGAACTCAAAATAAAGAAGCTAAAGGTTGGATTTTAGATACTTTAGCATGTGTTGATGCAATCAAAAATGAACACTTCTCGCTTGATGAAATATACAAATTCGAAGAAAAATTAAGACTAAAATATCCTCAAAATAATTTCATTAAAGATAAATTAAGGCAACAATTACAATTATTGAGAGATAAGGGAATAATTGAATTTGTAGGAAGAGGAAAATATAGAAAAATCTAAAAAATGAAAAAATTTATCATTTTAACTCCAGAAGGAGAAACAATTGCACCAAATCAAAATTTCGAGGTTAACAACCTGCAAGTTCTTGGATTTGTTGAAAATGTAAAAGACGAAAATGAAGCCATTTCAAAATTATTAAAAGAAAATGATTGGATTTTTGACGCACAGTTCAATGTTGCGGAATTTATTCTTCATGAATTACTTTAATAAAATTAGTTTTCCCTCAATTCCTGATTTTTTTAACGCCTCAACATTTTCTTTGCCGTAAGCAATAAATACACTTGGAGAACCTGGTGTACCAACTTGTTTCCCTTCAAGATTGAAAAATTTAATTCTTCCTTTCACAAAAAGCAAAGCATCTGCATCATCCCAAATGTGATTGAAAAATGTTTTTGTTTCTGTTCTTGCGAAAATTAAAGCTATACCGTTTCCATGAATTTTTAATTTTTCTAACCATTTCTCCATACCTTTCCCGTATGGTGGATTCATATAAACTCTACCAAACCAATCTTTTTCTAATCCATTGTCTTTGATTGTAAAATTGACTTTTGCATGCGTGAAAGGAGGATTTTCAGGTGAACACGGGTCCAAATCAAATACACCTAACATTTTTACTAAAATAGGTGGAGTCAACCACTCTACAGTCGTGTTTTCTGCCCTCTCAAAAGTTACATCCATTTCTGATATTTTTGACAAATATTAGATCAAATTTCGAGATATTCAAGCTATAAATAGATCATATTCAGTTATTTACACACAATAAGTATTGTCACTTAGAATCAAAAAACGTTAATCCGTTCAAAATCATATTACTAAGAAAAATAATGCGATAAAAATTTATTTTGATTTAATCGTACGCTGTAAAACTGCTATTTCGCCTTGGGAAAAATCGTGTGGTAAGCATCCCACCCAAAAACCATTGTCTGTTTTGTCTCGCATTATTTTAGCCTCCACACAACCTAATGCCTGGATTTTAGACCCATTCGCTGGAAGTTCTACTACTGGAATTGCAGCAAACTTATTAAATCGTCGTTTTCTAGGAATTGACCAAGAAGATGAATTTTTGGAAATTAGTAAAAACAGGAAATTAGAAATTGAAAATCCAATTACTGCGGATTTGTATCGTCAAAAAATAAGTGGTTTTAATAATAAGAAAGAACTGTCTAATTATTTGTCATGCGAGCCTTTCAATGAATACAATGATGCATTAAGGTTGTAAAAAAATCTGCTTTTTCAACCCATCTATAAATATCGAATTGAATTCCCCACGCCCCAGCGTACCTGGAAAGCTTTGTGCACCTAAAACCATCAGCCACCCGAGAAAAACAGCGACCAAGGGAAGCTCGTTTTGGGAGGAATGTGGCGTAGGTTTTTAGGAAACAAACTTGGAGGGGAAGACGGATGAGGCGCCTAAAATGGAAAGAACTGCTTCATTCAAAACTTGAAAAGGTAATTGAGTTTATTTAGTCCTTTTGTCTTGACACAAAAGGACCAAAAAGTCAAGTCTCAATTGAAGCCGTTCGAAGAAAATTTGCTCATGGATCACATCAACGAAAAGGGTGTATGCTTAGGCATACAAACGCAAGCGCTTTTCGGAAGTGATAAGCCATTCGA
>CAZHPL010000221.1:0-5075 GCA_964534495.1 uncultured Lishizhenia sp. | reverse complement strand
TTGTGTTATTGAAGGAAAGCGAAGATTTATTCTCGCCCTTGTCGATGGTTCATTATCATTTTTACCAATCTGAACAAGAAATCACAGCGTATCTAGCCCAACATGAAAATGCCATTCAATGTGTTGTGGGACATAATTACATTCCCTTTGGTCAGGCGCAATGCCCGCATTTGGATGATTATGCAGATAATGTGGACACGATGGAATGGTTGGCGGGGATCTAAAACCAATTAAGTTCGTAATCCAATATGTATACAACAAATGCAATTCATACTCTTTTCAGAATAATGAATGTTATCAACACAGATTTGGTTAGGACTACAAAAGTCATATTTGGTTCCTTTTTACTATTCTTATTTTCTGTTATTTTTTTTAGTTGCTCAACGAATCATACCAAAAAAGCAAGTATCGGAAAGCAAATAGAAGTACAAAATATCAAGCAAATTCAAATAATCCAAGTTGCTGATTTGTATAATTCATCACATTATTATTGGAAAGAATTATCTCAACATCAAACCAAACAATTTGTTGAAAAATGGAATGCTGCTAAATCAATCGGAGACTGTAAAAAACAAATTACTTCTTATTTTATCGTCGTATATTTCTATGATGGAAACATGCGTGAATTTCAAATAAATGGAAGAATCATTAAAGAAAAAACAAATACTTGTTTTGAAATCAATGAGCCTAATTTCTTTGATGATTTGTATGCAAAAGCAAAACTAGTAAATCATTGAAATTAAATTCAGTAAAACTATCTACATCAAAATCTATTACAATAAAAAAAGTCGAGCTGAAATTCCTTCAACCCGACTTTAAGTAACTGATTTTCATATAAAATCCTAAGGGTTTCAGCTAAATTATCACTTCATTTTAATGACAACTTTTCCTTTAGACCTACCTGATTCAACATACGCCAAAGCTTCATTGGTTTGTTCAAATGGAAACACTTTGTCAATCACTGGACGGATTTTGCCCGATTCGATAAGCTTAGCAATTTCACTCAATTGTTGGCCATTTGCTTTCATGAAAAGAAACTTAAAGTTAATATTCAATTTTTTAGCTTTACGTCTTGCTGAAAAACTCAATAAATTCATCAAAATTTGAAAATACCAAGCTAATCCAAGTTCTTTAGCTAACTCGCCTGTTGGAGGTCCTGTAAGTGAAACAAGTGTTCCTCCGGGTGTGAGAATTTTCATCGCGTTTTCAAGCACTTTTGCGTCTCGATTGCTGTGTAGTACAACATCATAATCGCGGAGAATGCTTATAAAATCCTCTTTTTTGTAGTCGATTACAAGGTCTGCACCTAAACTTTTTACTAATTCAATATTTGTTGCACTTGTAGTGGTAGCCACATAAGCGCCCAAGTGTTTCGCCAATTGGATTGCGAAAGTTCCCACACCGCCCGAACCTGCTTGAATAAAAACTTTTTGTCCTTTCTTTAATTTTGCAATTTCAACAAGTGCTTGCCAAGAAGTAAGTCCAACCAAAGGAATTGAAGCCGCTTCATCCATTGAAATGTTTTTCGGTTTAAGAGCTAAATCCTTTTCTTGAACAGCAATTTGTTCGGTAAAAGTTCCTATTTTAAAATCGGAAGGACGGGCGAATACTTCATCACCAATCTTGAAATGGGTAACTTTTGACCCTACTTTTGTGACAACACCTGCCATGTCGTGGCCATTAATAAAAGGCGTTTTGTAGGGAAGAAATAACTTGAATTCTCCATTGCGAATTAGCGAGTCCAACAAGTTTACTCCTGCCGCATGAATTTGAACCAAGACTTCATTTTCGTTAATAGTTGGTTCACTTACTTCTGTTAAATGTAAGGTCTCATTTTTACCATATTTGTTTACTGTAAGTGCTTTCATATTAGTTGATTTTATTTTTTGTATTTTTGCTTGCATTTTGCAAGTGCAAATATAATAAACCACTTTCATTTCGCAAGTAATTATTTTAAAAAATGGAAAAAGATAAAAAAAGGTCCGAATGTCCAATTAGTTGTTCGTTAGACCTATTTGGCGATAAATGGTCTTTATTGATTATTCGGGACATGATGTTTTTCAATAAATCAACGTATGGCGATTTTTTAAAATCAGATGAACGTATTGCAACGAATATTCTCGCAACACGACTTCAAAATTTAGAAGAAAACAAGTTTATAGAAAAACTGAATCATCCTGAGAGCAAGGCAAAAGTATTGTATCGACTAACTCAAAAAGCCATTGATTTACTTCCAATCATTGTTGAAATTAATTTGTGGGCAGAAAAACACCTCGATACTTCAACGGCAATGAAAGCAACTTTAAAAGAAGCCAAAAAGGGAAAAGAAGAATTTATCAAGACTACTATGCGCAAGCTTAAAGCGCAAATTACAACGGCTAATCCTGCTATTGAACAATAAAAAAAGTCGAGCTGAAATTCCTTCAACCCGACTTTCTAAATAAAATTATCTATTAATTATCTACCAGATTCGTGCAACCTTCACAACTGAATTTCGCATCGCATCGCCTTCTTTCACATTGAATGCCTCAAAGAATTCAGGGCAGTTTTTCAACGGTCCGTTCACGCGGAACATTCCCGGTGAATGCGGATCATTGGCAATTCTGTTTTTCATTTCTTCGTCTGTGTATTTGATTTTCCACAATTGGGCATACGAAATAAAGAAACGTTGTGCAGGCGTAAATCCTTCACGTACTTCACCTTTTTTGAATTCATCGGTGCGTGCATAAGCGTAATACGCCATTGTCAAACCTCCTAAGTCAGCTATGTTTTCACCCATCGTTAAATCAGGGTTCACACAATGTCCTTCGATTGGACAAAATGCTGCAAAGGTTTCACCTAGTATTTTTGTTTTTTCTTCAAACAACTTGCGGTCTTCATCTGTCCACCAATTGCGGAACGAACCGTCAGCAGCAAATTTAGAACCCATGTCGTCAAATCCGTGTGTAAATTCATGACCAATCACCATTCCGATTCGACCGTAGTTTACAGCATCTTCTGCTTTTTCATCAAAGAAAGGTGGTTGCATAATTCCTGCAGGGAAAGCGATTTCGTTTAACAAAGGATGGTAATACGCATTCACCATGTGAGCAGGCATTCCCCATTTTTGTTTGTCAACCGGTTTAGCCAATTCAGCGAAATTCTTTTTCACAGAATAACGATTCACTTCTTTGTAATTTTCCAAGTAGTTTGTCGCCGAAAAATTCAACATTGAAAAATCTTCCCACTTGTCCGGATAACCTAATTTGCGACCGATTGAAGTCAGTTTATTAATCGCTTCTTTCTTCGTTTCAGGTGTCATCCAATCCAATTTTTCTATACGTTCTTTGAAAACAGCTAATAGATTATCCACCATTTTGTTCACGCGTTCTTTCGCTTCTTTAGAGAAATATTTATCAACGAAGGCTTTACCCAGCAATTCTGAAAACTCAAGATTAGTGATTTCCTCAATTGCAGTTTCGTTCAACGGTTTACGCTCTTTTTTTCCGCTCAAGGTTTTACCGTAAAAGTCGAAATTTTGATTTACAAATGTTTCATTCAAATGTCCAGCATACTGATTGATAACATTCCACGTCAAATAATCTTTCCATTCTGCAAGTGGTTCACTTTCAACTAATGACGCCACTTTTTTCACAAAGTCAGGATTTCCAACGATGATCGTATCCGGTGCAGTGCAACCCACTTGTGTCAAGTAGTATTTGAAATCCAAGGTACCGAACAAAGCTGCCGTTTCTTTCAATGATTTTTTATTGTACGTTTTTTCTGGCTGACGCATTTCCGCTGGCGCAAACATCGATTCCGCTAAAGACTTTTCAATTTTTAGAACATTTTCTGCAGCCGTAGCAGCCGTTTCAGGTGAACGTCCTACTAATTCAAAACATTTTGCAACGTGCTTTTGATAAGCTGCCAACAAATCCTTTTTATTCTCTTTCGTGTAATATTCTTTGTTGGGTAAACCAATTCCACCTTGTCCCAAATAGACCACATTTTTGTCCACGTTTTTCAAATCTTGACCAACGCCTAAACCAAAAACAGATCCAATTCCATCGCGATGTTGAGCCGCAATTAAATCCACCAATTGGTCTTTACCATTCAAACTTTCAATGGATTTAAATTCTTTATCCAATCCAGAAAGCCCTTGTTTATTACGCAAATCCATGTTCATGTAAGCAGCGTAGTAGTCACCCAAAATTTGATTTTGAGAACCTTTCGCACCCGGATTTTTTTGTGCTTCTTCCAGAATACCAGTCAGTTTTTTCTTGTTGTTTTGTTCCAATTCATTAAAACTTCCCCAACGCGATTCAGAGGCAGGGATTTGGTTGTTAGCGATCCAATTTCCATTCGAAAACTTGAAAAAATCTTCTTGCGGCTTTACACTTTTGTCCATGTAATCCAAGCTAATTGTCGAAAATTCATTCGATTTTTTAGAGGCACATGAAACGGCAAAAGCAGCTATTAAACCCGTGTAAATTAGTTTATTCATGTTACTTATTTAATTTATAGATTGATATTAGGTGAATACAGCATTTCGGTGTGTGGAATATTGTCTTCGAGGTATTCTTTTCCTGTACTGACGAAACCATGTTCGTTGTAAAATTTTACCAAATGACTTTGCGCTGAAATACGAACAGGCACCTTTCCAAATTGTTTTTCAACAAAATCCATACAAACGTTCATCAGTTCGTGACCAATGGATTTTCCTCTAAAAGAAGTGTCAACAACAACACGACCAATGGAAACATCGTTGTATGAAATCCCGGGAGGCAAGATGCGAGCAGTAGCAACAAGTTGTTGATTCACATGCAATAAAGCATGAAAAGAAACCTTATCCTTACCATCCAAATCCTGATATGGACAATTTTGTTCAATGACAAAAATCGCGATACGCAAGGCAATCATATCATGGAATTCATCCAAGGTTAGTTGCTCAAAAGATTTAATGTTCGTCGTTAATTCCACTTTGTAAATGTAATAATCCTATTTGAAATGGGGAAAAGACTTTGGGACTATAGGACAATAAGACGTTAAGACAAAAGGACGAAGGACTACAGGACAAAGGACTAGGACAGAAGGAC
>CAZHPL010000220.1:0-5080 GCA_964534495.1 uncultured Lishizhenia sp. | reverse complement strand
TTCATTACAATCTTTGTCTACAAGAATTAAATTAATCGAATTAGTAGGTGAAGCTGGATACAATTCAAGTCGTAATGTGCTGTCTGCCTTACAGAAAATTCTACCAACCGTTCTACAATCTAAGCTATTGGTTGGTAATTTCCCTCCTTGACGTAAAGATGAAGTATGGCTATCTCCCAAATCATCATCCATTTCCCATTCTTGAGTTGTTTGTTTTACTGGACGTTGATAGTTTTGAGTTACACCTTGTGGCGCCCAAACACTGTAACCTTTTCTTCCTAAAGTTGCCGAACCGTTACAAGGTGGGATTGAAATATCAACTTTTCCTCCGCCATAAACGGTGCGCGTTGCTGTTCCGTTTGCACCCGAATAATCTACTAAAACTGTTCCATCAGCCCAAGAAGTTTGAACACCAGTAAGATTTTGCCAATTTGTCCAATTATCTGTTGCAGCAATTAATGCTTTCGCTTGACGTTCAATGACTAATGCATCAGCAGCTTGCCAACGTACTAAGTAAGCTCCATCTTTAAAATGTAAATTTTGGTGACACCATAAAAGATTTTCTATATCGCTTCTAACAGGCAATGTAGAATCTACGTCTGGTTGATGGGTGTATCTATTTCCTAAATAGCCAACATTAAATAAATCCTCGAAGAAAATTTGTGGCGCACCATCAACGGATAATGCGATTGCATAAGCTGCACTTGTTCGTCCATCGTTCGGTTCAATTTGAGTGCCCAATTGCGACCCTGAATTCCAACCCGTATAATTTCCTTGCGAATTTAAAATTGGACGAAATGTATCGTGATTATTTACAAAAGGTACTGTACGTTGACGATTCGATTGCTGAGCTGAAGGTATGGTACCAATATCAAAATTACCATTGCCATTCACCATGTTTTGCAAAGCACCGCGAATAGAAAAATCAAAAGTTCCCGAACGATTTTGAACGCTATTGGCCCATCCATCCATTTCGGAAATACCACCAACCCACTCTCCTACTGAAAACATGTTATCGGTTCCACTTGCCCAAACAGCATTATTTTGCAAATTCCAAAGAAAGTCTTCAGTTGCATACGCTGGAAAGTGTTTTACTGCATCCAAACGTACGCCATCCCAACCTACTTGTTTTTTGTACCAAATCATCCAATTACGCATGTTGTTACGCATGTAATCCGAAGATTGGGCTGGATTGTAGGTAGCGTTTCCACTTTGTCCATACCCACCACTTTCATACGAAATATCTGGTCCCCAATACGGAGAATTGATGTCATTCGTACAACATACATTTTGTGCATTTGGATAAAAGTTTTGCCAATTTTTAGGGAAACGGCCTTTACGCGCCAAATAGTTTGCAGATGATTCCGCTGTACCTGGTGTTTCAAAACATACATAACGGAAGTTCTTATATTTATCACTTGCACCGTCATCCATCGCAGAAGGATCTTGACCTCCCGCACCCGAAGCACTTCCTGCATTTGTTACGTGATTTAAGACAATATCTTGAATTACATCAATTCCATTTGCCTTCATAACAGCAACCATTCGAAGCAATTCATCTTTATCTCCAAGTCTTGTTTTTACAGATCCTTTTTGAAATTTATCACCCAAATCATAATGATCAAAAGGCGAATAACCAACGCTATTCGTACCTGAATTTTTAATTGAAGGTGGAATCCAAACTGCATCTACTCCCATTTCTCTTAAGCGAGGAGCTAATTCCGCCAAATAATTACACCAACCATTTGGGAAATTATTATTCCAATAATCCCACCAAAATCCTTGAAGGACAATTTGTCGATTTGTTGGATTTACTTGCGAATTCCCAGCAAAAGGTAATGCTAGAAAAAGCAAAATGACACATACAATTTGTTTCATAGTTGTTTGGTTTAAAGTGATTTTCAAACCAGTTCTTGCTCGAATTTCATTCCGGGTTCAAGGACTGTTTTTTGATTCAATATTTCCATCTCCAAAGAAACTTCACCCACATTTTCTACCTGCACATTGTCCTTTGTTACTTTAATCGTAATTGGTGTGTTTTTTACCAAAATTCTAAACGAATAGGCTTTCCAGTTTTCAGGTATAACTGGATTTATTTTTACGTCATTTTCAAAAATACGAACACCTGCCAAACCTTCTACCACACTCATCCACGTACCTGCCATGCTCGTAATGTGTAAACCTTCGTCAGCCTCGTGATTGTAATCGTCCAAGTCTAAGCGAGAAGTGCGTAAGTATAATTCATACGCCTTATCCAAATTGCCTATTTTCGCAGCCAAAATAACGTGTACACAGGGTGATAAAGACGATTCGTGCACTGTTTTCGGTTCGTAAAAATCAAAATTCTCACGAATGGTTTCTAAATCAAAATGATCCTCAAACAAATAAAGTCCTTGTAACACATCCGCTTGCTTGATGAAAATGGAACGTAAAATTCTATCCCATGACCAATGTTGATTGATTGGACGCTCACTTTCCGCTAAATCTGCCGCAGTAAGCTGTTCTTTATCCATGAAACCATCTTGTTGCAGATAAACGTTAGTTCCTTCAAGTTTCGGGAAATAAACATTTTTAACGATATGTTGCCATTTTTGCTGTTCAGCATCTGTCAAAACGGAACCTAATTCATTTCGCAAAGAAGCATCTACTTCTAAAGCATAAGCAATGCACCAACGCGCAATGTAATTAGTGTACCAGTTGTTATTGACGTTGTTTTCATATTCATTCGGACCTGTTACGCCCAACATCACATAGGCTTTTTTAGCTTCAGACCAATTGAAACGCTGTGCCCAAAATCGTGCAATTCCAACAACGACCGGACGACCGTATTGTTTCAAATAATCTTTGTCTCCTGTGTGACGAATGTAGTTGTAAACACCAAATGCAATAGCACCGTTGCGGTGAATCTCTTCGAATGTAATTTCCCATTCGTTATGACATTCTTCACCGTTCATGGTTACCATTGGATATAGCGCTGCACCATCTTTAAATCCTAATTTCTCAGCATTTTCTATGGCTCTTCCTAAATGATTGTAGCGATAAATCAATAATTGACGTGCTACTGAAGGTGCTGCTGTTTTTAAGTAAAAAGGCAAACAATACGCTTCTGTATCCCAATAGGTTGCTCCCCCGTATTTTTCTCCTGTAAATCCTTTCGGACCTATATTCAGTTTTTCATTTTTCCCCGTATACGTTTGGTATAATTGAAAAATATTGAAACGGATTCCTTGTTGTGCAGCTATGTCGCCTTCAATTTGAATGTCCGCGTTTTTCCAAATGGCCGCCCAAGCATTTACATGTTCTTCTAAAAGTGTGTCAAAACCTACGAGGTAAGCATCTTTCACTTGATTAATCGAACGTGGAATAATTGAAAACTCACTGTGATTCAGCGTTGATACGATTGAAACGTACTTTTTTAACGTGAATTTTACGCCTTGTTCCAAATAATGCTCGAAATTGTTTTCAACGTAAAAGTCATGTTGCGCCACATTTGGGTGAATGTCTAACAATTCTTTTTCTTTCCAAAATGAAAAACGCATCGCTGTTGCAACGGAGAAATTTGTCTTTTTAGTTCGAGCACAAACAACCCCTTTCTTTACATCTACTTTGCGGCTATCTTCTTCCCAGAAAAACTCATCATAATTCGAATCATGATTGTGAACTTTTCCATCCAAATAGGGCGTGAACTTAACATTTCCACTAAAATTCAACGGTGTGACACTGTAGGCAATTGCAGCTACTTCTTCACGTGCCATCGAGCAAAAACGCAAGGATTGAATTTCTAATTCTTTTCCGTTGGACAATTTCACTTTAAAACGTCGCGTCAAAGTTCCCCGAAACATGTCCAATTCGCGGTAGAAGGATTTTACTTCAGCCGTGTTTAAATCCAATTGAATTCCGTCTACTTCAAGGTTAATTCCAATCCAATTACAAGCATTCAACACCTTAGCAAAGTATTCAGGGTAGCCGTTTTTCCACCATCCCACGCGTGTTTTGTCAGGATAGTAAACACCTCCCACATAGCTTCCTTGCAACGAATCGCCCGAATATTTTTCTTCAAAATTGGCACGTTGACCGAAGGAACCATTTCCAATACTGAAAATACTTTCTGCCTGTTTTTGCTTTTCAGGATTAAAGCTTTTCTCACTAATTTTCCACTCGTCTATCTCGAATAAATTACGCATACATTTCTAAATTGAACGCTGTTAAATCGTCTAAATATATATCTGCAAGTTCTTTAATAGCAGGATTTCCTACTCCTATTGCTTTAAACCCACCTGCTTTGGCCGCTTGAATTCCACTTGCTGCATCTTCAAATACAAAAACTTCTGAAGGGTCTAATTCAATTGCTTTGGCGCCGTTTAAAAATACTTCAGGATGAGGCTTTGGATCAACAACTCCGTTTCCATCAACTATCACATCAAAGAAATGGTCGATGTCCAATAAGCGTAGAATCATGGGTGCATTTTTACTCGAAGAACCGACACCCAATTTGATACCTTTATTTTTGGCTATGGTCAAAACATTTAAAACACCCGGTAATAAATCGGATTGATTCAAAGACTGAATGGAATCCAAATAAAACTCATTTTTACTTTGCAACAAAGCATCAAATTCATCTTGGCTAATTACCACATTTCCCAACTCGAGAATTTTGCGCAACGAATCGACGCGACTAATACCTTTCAGTAATTCATTTTCTTTTTCAGTGAAATGAACTCCTAATGCGTCGGCCGTCTTTTTCCACGCCACATAATGGTTGTGTTCGGTTGTAACCAACACTCCATCCAAATCAAACAACAATCCTTTAACGCTCATTTTTTATAGTTAAATTCAAAAGTCCTGCGATAATCATTAATGAACCTCCCAAAACTAAAGCATATACTGCATTTCCTCCAAAAACGTGCTTTACAATAGGTCCTGAGAAAAGTGCACTCACAATTTGAGGAAGCGTTATAAAGAAATTAAATATTCCCATAAAAACGCCCATTCTATCCGCAGGGATTACATTCGAAAGCATCGCATAGGGCATTGCCAATATACTTGCCCAAGCAACTCCCACAAAAATCATGGGAAGAAT
>CAZHPL010000219.1:3039-5093 GCA_964534495.1 uncultured Lishizhenia sp. | reverse complement strand
TCTTGAAAACTGTTGACTGTAACAGGTCCGGGGGTTCGAATCCCTCTTTCTCCGCGAAAATGATGTTTCAAAAGAAACATAAAAACGCAAAAACCCTTTAAACATTGAAGTTTACAGGGTTTTTTCTTTTTGGGTAATGTGTCAAAAAACACATATTTTATCACAATTTAATGTACCTATAGGTGTGCCTATAGTAAAATTGAGGTAAATGGGTACACTAACAGGTACACTAAAAAAGAAAATATCACCTAAAGTTCACCTTAAAATCAATTAGTTACATTTTAATATTACGGAGATTTGAACGAAATTTAAATGTAATAAATATGATTAAAATTATGTATTTTTTGCGTCATGCAAAAAAAAGAGTAAATGGTGAAATTCCAATTTATGTGAAAGTAGAACTTGAAACTGGAAGCTTTACCTTAAGTACGGGTAAATCCGTTCAAAATGAGGTTTGGGAACAAACCCATCACCTACGCGTTCAAGTGCGCTCTCCAAGAGATAAAGCAACAAAAGAAGCACTGGAAATCTTTAGCAATAAGATTCAAATTACGTTCTCGAAATTGGAGCGCGAACAACTTAATGTTTCACCCGAACAACTTAAGGCAATCTTGCAAGGAAAGAGCATTAATACATCTTCAACAATTTTAAAAATTATCGATTTTCACAACGATTATTTTGCAAAATTGGTACAAGTTAATGAACGTGCTGCTGCTTCGCTTCAAAAGTACAAACGCGTGGGAGATATCGTTCGAGATTTCAACAAAAAATATTATGGTAAACCCGATTATGAAGTGGAAAAAATTGGAACCGCCTATTTATACAATTTAGAAAATTATATGAAATTCGAGGCGGAATATAATGGTGTTAAGGGAATAAAAAACAATTCAATTGTAAAATATTTTAAAAACCTTAAAACCATTTGCAATCATGCCATTCGCTTTGAACTGATTCAAAAAAACCCCATCAATAAATATTCTGGTAAAATAAAGACCGTAGAGGCCGTTTTTCTTACAGCAGAAGAACTAGAAGCCATAGAATCTCACGAATTTAAAATAGAGCGCTTAGAACGCGTAAAAGACATTTTCTTGTTTTGCTGCTATTCTGGCTATGCACCGGTGGATGTTATGAAACTTACAAGGGCAAATCTCATAAAAGATAGTAGCGGCCAATTGTGGATTAAAACCAACCGCCAAAAAACAGGAACACGAGCAAATGTACCCCTATTACCACAAGCATTACGAATTGCCAATAAATATTTACTGACACAAGATACACTACTGCCAAAAATTTCAAATCAAAAAATGAATGCCTATCTCAAAGAAATCGCCGATATTGTTGGGTTAGATAAAAAATTAACCTGGTACGTGGCCCGTCATACCTTTGCAACAACTGTAACTTTAGGAAATGGCATAAAAATTGAGAATGTTTCTGCAATGCTTGGCCACACAACTATCAGACAAACACAACATTATGCAAAAGTATTGGACACAAGTGTAATGCAAGACATGCAAAAATTAATCACTAAATACAACTAATTATGGCTACAATTAAAGAATTAATAAATGACGTTAATACATACTTAAATCCTAATATTGACATATACTTTTATGAAAAATCAACAACATACAAGATTAATGATACTTGGATAGATTTAATTGAGGATAAATATTTTTCTATTGAATCACAATTTGTACTTCAAAAGATAGAAAATACCCTTTTGAGATCGGAAAAACCTATACTAATAGTTGCAAGGCTTCATCATATATTTAGCAAAAGGTTAAATGAACTGCTTTTTTATAGAGAACAAAAACTAAAAACATATCTAAACAAATACCATAGAACTTCAATGATTGATTTTGAAGATTCCAAAGTACAAGAACTATATAAAAAGCAATGTAAAATTATCATCACTCAAGAAATGATTGAAACTGAAACAAATCCAAAGAGTGAACTTTTTACTTTAAAATCTTTTTTAAACCTTCCATTGATGCAATCTCTTCATAAAAAAGAAAAGTTGGAGAGTAAAAAATTATTATTCCATTTGGATTCAT
>CAZHPL010000219.1:1060-3018 GCA_964534495.1 uncultured Lishizhenia sp. | reverse complement strand
GATTATGAAAATTTCAAAATAGTCATCTATGATGATTATTTTAAAAGCTATTATAATGTTAATTCGAGAAAATTACAAGTAAATTTAAAATTGAAAGATTTAGCCTATTTCTTTTATTTTGCGCTGGAAATTGGATTTTTTAAATTTCATGAAGAGAGAAAAATAAATAAAAAGTTATTACTTGATTTTTTTGAGAATAATTTTATGTATACCGATGCCAAATCAGGCTCAATCAAAGAGTTTAAAAATTTTGAAAAACATGTTTCAGATGCCGCAAAAGAAGAAGAAAGATTTAAAATTGCTTTCATAAAAAATATGTACAAAAAATTAGAAGAATATGAAAAGATAAATTTAAATACCGTTGAAAGGTATTTCATTCCTTAATGGAAATAGTAAAATTATCCAAAAAAACTCCAACTTATTGTAAAAAATTAATTGTACAAAATCAGCTTTAGTTCACCTTAAATTATTTTTTCCCCTTTAATATACTTTCTAATTTCGGTCTTTATTAATCTAAAATTTAAGAAAAATGGAACAAATTAGTATTCCTACTTTAGAAAGTATAAAGGGGCTTATAGAGCCTCTTTATAAACGAATGCAAAACTTTGAAAGTGAATTGCAAAAAATGCCAAAAAAAAGGCAAATTTCAAAGTATTACCGCGCGAAAGATTTAAAAGAACTCTTTGGCCTAACCAACAACACTATTATCAAGTATCGCGAAAACGGAACACTACCGTATACATTACTTGGTGGTGTTTATCTGTATGATGCTAAAGCCATAGATGAAATGTTGGAACAAAACAAAAGCAATGCAGGAAGGAGGTTATTTAATGAGCGAGCTAACTAAGAAGGACCCACTTACAGGTGAAACGTTTATACCAAAACGAGTGAACCAACGATTTGCATCGGCTTCGAACCGTAAAAAATTCAATAACCAACAAGCCAATGTACTTAGAAAAAAAAGAGCTGCAATTTATAGTCCGTTGAACAAAACTCATCTTCTACTTATGAAGCTGATGGAAGGCAAAAGTGAAAGAATTTTTTCTTATGATTTTTTGGAAGGATACGGCATACAATTTAACAGCTTTAGTCATACTATGGTAATTGATAAAAAAAGACACAATTGTATTTTTGAATTTATCATAATGATAGATGGAATTAATAATATGGTAACAATTAAGCGATATGGAGGATTTTAGAAACTTTATTATGGTAGATCGAACATTTACCATTGAAAACACTTTAGCAGAAAATTCGATGCTCAAAAAGGATAACAAATTCCTTATTACTACAACAATTCTTTTGGGGGTTGTGGCAATAGGATTTTTAATTTATACAATTGACCAGGAGCTTCAAAAAAAGTAGTTGAACATCAAAAGTAAGATTAAGCCCGAGCGATAACGTTCGGGCTTTTTTTCTTCCATCCTGCACTAGTAAAAAATTACTCCAAAAAAAGAAATTGAAGAAGATGATTTTAAAAATATAAATAATTTTAAAAAATATTTTTTTATAATCTAAACCAAACGTACAAACTAATTAATTGGTCAAAAAGCGACTTCTAATGAAGTAAATTCATGACACATTCATAGCAATTTCAATGCGCATGAATATGCTTTAAAATTGTTTTTGATGTACATTAATTTGGCAGTTGAAAAGATGTGATTTGACATAAAAGATCATAAAATAGAATAGTAGGTTAATTATCGTTTATTAAAAATGACATTTCTATTTATGATTAAAATCATCAAACCACACTTTGCATTTTTTAGAACAATTCCATCCCTTCTTTCATGTTTAATGCTATATTGTAATAGTTAAAATCATTACGTGTTCCTTTTTCTACTTCAATAAGATTAATCATTCTGTCAATTTGTGGCATAGGTTCAAAATATAAGGAATAATATTGCCAATCTCTGTTTGACTGAAAATTATGTTTGTTGGGTGATATTGTAATTCCT
>CAZHPL010000219.1:0-1050 GCA_964534495.1 uncultured Lishizhenia sp. | reverse complement strand
AATCAATCTCTCAGAAAAGTATCCTCTTTTTGTATCTTTTTTTGGTTATTATGTCCTCAATGTATGTATTGGGTGCCATTTTTATCCAACCGCCGTTGATGTATTTATTGGTTGTAGTATAACCAAAATCTACTTTGGTAAATTCCAATGTTTGGGTTAATCGGAATAATATAGGATTGTCTTTTCCATGTCCTTCTACTTCCAAATGAAATATTTTATTGGCTATTTTTTGTGAGCTTCTTTTCATTTTAATGATTTTGTCTGTTGGCGAAGCCAATCGGGATTAATAACTTCTAAATGTCTTCCATACGATCGAAACAATCGTATCAATTCCATACTCGGAACGACATTAATAGTAAAAAAACTAGAACCTGAGTTGTTCTTTTCCGCTTTTTGACTTTTATGTATCGGATACGCTTCAAAATAATTGGTAACATCAATGGATGTTAGGAACGTAATTTCTTGTTTGGCTTGGTTTTCAATAGGATACACACCATAAATATTGTTGCAATAATGTTCCACTTCTTCATCAGGCGTATTTATGTACTTTAGCTTGAGGAAATTAGGTTCATAAATTCGGTCTAAACCAAATGTTCGCAAGGCTTGATGACGCTCTGAATAACCTATCAAATACCATTTGTTATCAAATTCTTTAAGCCGAATGGGATGAACAATTACCGCACTGAAGATACGTTTTGAATAAGAATAATGTACAAAAGAAATTGGAATTTGATTTTTACACGCTTCTAATAACTTATTAAAATTTTCAAAGCCCTTTGCTCCTTCTACATAATCAGTTTGGATGATTTTTCGTTTGATATTACTTTCAGGAAATTCTTCTTTAAACGCTGATAATATTTTTTGGATGGCATAACTAAATCGCTCATTAACACGGTTACTCCCTCCTAAATTATTAATCAAATCTAACGATTCTTTGATGGTCAAAATATCGTCATCTGTAAGCGGAATAGTGTTGATAGAAAAATTGAGATTCGAATAATAATAGCCTTTATTCTTTCTACAATACACTATAGGCGCATCTAATACATC
>CAZHPL010000218.1:0-5109 GCA_964534495.1 uncultured Lishizhenia sp. | reverse complement strand
TCGGCTCACTTATTTTACCCCATTCTAGCGAATCATTCTTAGCGAATGGTCTTCTTGAAATCGAAAAAGCTCTTCCAAGGTCTGATATATTCCGTCAAGATCAATTATTGCGTCTAGAAAAGGCTATAAAACAATTGCTCCCATTAAGTCGAAAATATCATTGCATTGTAGACAATCCACCGTATATGGGAAGTGGAAATATGAATAAAACACTGGGTGACTTTGTTAAAGCCAATTACCCAGATAGTAAAGCTGATTTGATGGCTTGTTTCATGGAA
Organism: uncultured Lishizhenia sp.; assembly: GCA_964534495.1. Taxonomy (GTDB): domain Bacteria; phylum Bacteroidota; class Bacteroidia; order Flavobacteriales_D; family Crocinitomicaceae; genus UBA952. Next base: position 4,831 of record CAZHPL010000218.1, on the reverse strand, counting down.
GCTGGGGTAAATATGTTACACTCAAAAGGCTTTTTGGGTATGATAAACCAACACTCATGGATGTTTCTTTCATCATTTGAAAAATTGAGAGAAAAGCTAGTTAAAGGAGTATTCTTTGATACAAATCTTCATTTAGGCTCTAGAACTTTCCCTGAAATTGGTGGGGAGGTTGTTCAAAATGCAGCATTCACATTTTGGAACAAGCAATTAGATGATAAAGGAGTCTATTTGAGGTTAGTTGATTTTAACTCAACAGAAGAGAAACGAAATAAAACAATTGAATCAACACTAAACCCTAACTGCGGTTGGTTTTACACCGCCAACCAAAAAGACTTTGAAAAGATTCCTGGAAGTCCAATTGGGTATTGGTTGACAAAGAGAATGATTGAAGTTTTCTCTGAGTCACAAAATCTCAATAACCTTGCAGCTGTAAGGCAGGGTATGGCAACAAGTGATAATAATAGATTTTTGAAGTTATGGTATGAAGTAAGTTTTCCTAAAATTGGCATTTCAATTTCTAATCGAGAAGACGCTGTTTTGAGTAAAAAAAGATGGTTTCCTTATAACAAGGGTGGGGGTTTCAGAAAGTGGTATGGGAATGCGGAATTTATTGTAAACTGGGAAAATGATGGTAAAGAAATAACAGAGTACAGAGATTATAAAAACAGCACCCTTTCATCAAATATGGGTGTAGCAGGTTTGCCATTCATATTTAAAAAAAATATAACATGGTCTAAAATTAGTTCTGGTCAGTTCTCAATAAGATATTTAGATGAAGGATTTCTGTTCGATGTATCTGGATGTGCAATTTATGAAGACAACATAATCGAAAAACTATTACCATTATTAAATTGTAAGGTTATAACTAAACTGTTAAGTGAAATTAGTCCTACACTCAATTATGAAGTAGGGCATATTAAAGCACTTCCAATTCTTTCTTTAAACTTCGACATGACTTCTTTAACGAACGAATGTATTTTGATTAGTAAAAATGAATGGTCTTCAAGAGAGGTTTTTTGGTCATTTGTAGAAAATGAATTAATTCGATTAAATGGTGAGAATATAATAGAATCTTACGACCTTTATCAACAATTTTGGCGCAACAAACTCTTTCAACTTCAAAAAAATGAAGAAGAATTGAATCGTCAATTTATAGAAATCTACGGTTTACAGGATGAACTATCTCCTGACGTGGGGTTAGAAGAAATCACTATCTTAAAAGAAGAAACAAGTATTGAAAATGGCGAATTAGTTTTTCATGCCGATGAAGTATTTGCACAATTTGTTAGTTATGCGGTTGGTTGTATGTTTGGTCGTTATTCATTGGATAAAGAAGGTTTAATACTTGCCAACCAGGGTGAAACCTTAAAAGATTATTTGGTTAAAGTTTCAAAAAGCGAAGATGAACTAACGTTTATTCCTGATGAAGACAATGTAATTCCTGTATTGGATGATGAATGGTTTGAAGATGACATAGTTGCCCGTTTCTATACATTCCTAAAAGCAAGTTTTGGTGAAAAAGAGTTTCAAAAGAATTTAGCTTTTGTTGAGGAATGTTTAGGCATGGATATCAGAAAGTACTTTGTAAAAGATTTCTATAACGATCACATCAAACGCTACAAGAAAAGGCCTATTTATTGGTTGTTCTCCTCACCCAAAGGTTCATTTAGTGTTCTGATTTATTTGCACCGATACACGCCAGATACCTTGAACAAGATTCTAAATTCGTACCTCAGAGAGTTCATCGAGAAATTGAATCTTCAACGCAAACAATTAGAGCATATTGAAGTAAATGGTACTCCCTCGGAACAGAGTAAAGCACGAAAAGAGATTGATAAAATAGATTTCAAGTTAGCTGATTGCAAACAATACGAGGCAGAGATCTTGTATCCTCTGGCTTCCGAACGTATTGCACTTGATTTGGATGATGGAGTCCTTGTGAATTACAACAAACTGGGTAAGGCAGTTGCAGAGGTGACAGGCTTAAATGATAAAGCAACTAAAAAGAAAGTGAAAGAATTTGATTGGATTGACACAACACAAATTAGATGAGTAAGATAGTTGATAGTTTAAATAAGTTATTTGAGAAACATCGTATTATTATTTGGTATGATGGGGATCAAAATTTTACTCAAGAATTTGAGGAATTACAACTTAACAATGCGAATAAGCTCATTATTGACCGAAATGAGTTTGCATTGAAATACCAAATGTTGTTACAAAAACCAACTGAAAAGTTTTTGCTTTATGCAGCCCATGATAAACCTGACAATGACGAAAATTGGTTATTAGACATAGAATTATCTAATCATGTGTTTCATACAGATCAGGAGGCCCTATTTCTTCAGGAGCTTAACTTAGCGTACAACTTTAGAAACTGGATAGGTAGGCACTTAGAATTTTTTAATAGTAAAGAGCGACTAAACAAATTTAAACTTCTTGTAGATTCTAAGGATAATGAGGAACAATTAACAAATAAATTATTTCAAGTAATAATTGGAGCATCAGGAAATGGTTTGGATGAATTGCTCAAAACCTATTCTTCGGCTTTATTATCCCAAAAACAGGAAACAATTGATAAAGAATTGAAACGTTTCAATTTATTTATTCCTTTTTGGGAATCAGTTGAAGCGGTTTATAATTACAGATCTACCAAACAGGGCATTTATGATTTCCTGTTAGAAGTATTTCAAAAGAACTTTTCTCCATTGAGTAAAAGAGTTAATGTAAATCGGGCTACAGAAGTGTTATTATCAGGATGGAAAGACGCAAGAAGTTTTGAAGCAATATTTAGAGAACTATCCAACAAAGTGGAAGCTGATTTAAACATTCATTCTGCCATTGAAATATTACCCTTGGAGGATTTGATTAATGAGGATGTATTTGAGTGTATTGATCGTAAAATAATCAAGGAATTAGCCATTCTAATAGAACAGGAGACGCTTGGTGTTGATAAAATTGATCAACTGCTTAAACAAAGAGAGACCAAATACTGGAATAATGCGTACAGTTCATTTTATCAAGCCTTGACTTACGCTAATTGGTTAATTGATGCGGTAAGAAGCAACAATAGTATTAAGATAGAAGATTATGCAGATGGTTTCAAAAAATACACTGAGAAGTGGTACGTAATTGATCAGTATTATCGCTTGTTTATTGAGTACTACCGAGCTACAAAACAAAATAGTGTTTTAAACTCTTTGTATCAAAAAGTTCATAAAGCATATTCAAATACTTGGTTATTGGAACTTGGGGATAAATGGCAAGCAGTAATTGAAAAAACAGGAAACTGGTATTTTGGAGCAAACAGTCAGAATCAGTTTTTCCAAAGAGATATAAGACCTTCTTACATTGATAAAAACATCAAAGTATTTGTTGTAATATCAGATGCACTTAGATTTGAATGTGGTCAAGCATTACATGAATTATTTAAACAAGAAACAAGGTTTACATCAACCTTAGATTTTCAAGTAACAGGATTACCCTCCTATACACAATTATGCATGGCTTCCCTATTGCCACATAGTCAATTGTCATTTGGTGAAGGCGATTCAATTATGTTAGATGGTAAAAGTACCGTTGGATCATCTGCCCGAAAAAAAGTACTAGAGGATAATTCAAAAGTAAGGGCAACTACAATTTTAGCAGAGGACTTAATGCGATATACATCCAGAGGGGATGATGCACAAAACTTAATTCAAAATCATGATTTGATTTATGTTTACCATAATAGAATAGATAAAGTTGGTGACGATAAAACAACCGAGGATAAAGTCATTGAAGCCTCAAAAGAAGAAATACAGTTTTTGGTTGATGTTGCAAGAAAAATAACAAACATGAATGGATATCATGTTGTTTTCACAGCTGATCATGGATTTTTATACCAGCATGAAGTATTGGATGAAAGCGATTTTACTGATGCTCAGATAGCTGGAGATATCATTAAGGATAATAGAAGGTTTGTTTTTGGAAGAAATTTAACCCATAATAACAAAGTGGTTAAATACAATGCGAAAGACTTGAAATTAGACAATGAACTGGAAGTTTTAATTCCAAAAGGTATCAATCGATTACGAAAACAAGGATCGGGAAGCCGTTATGTTCATGGAGGTTCAACCTTACAAGAAACAGTAGTTCCAATTCTATTTGTAACAAAAAAGAAAGCTGATACGGTTTCAAAAGTTGAAGTAGATATACTTAACAAGTCGAATAATAGAATAACTACTAATATTCATAGTGTTAAATTCTACCAACAACAAACGGTTGGCGATGGAATAATTCCAAGAACAATAAAGAGTTATTTTGCCATTATAGAGAATGATCATAAGACCATTATAAGCGATGTGTTTTCTTATACTTTTGACTCAGAATCAAAAAGAGCTGAAGATCGAGAAGTTCCAAATAATTTTAAAATATCAACAAGTTTGAAACGAAGTCAAAATATTGTATTAGTAATAGAAGAAAAAGTCGATGACTCAAACAAATGGAATATAATCCGTCAGTTTCCTTATACATTGAGCCTTGCAATGGAAAATGATTTCGATGATTTTTAATAATAATAGTAATGAAAGAACTAGATATAAAATCAAATAACCTATTTGCTGGTAAAGTGGTAAGAAAAGATCTAACCAGCCGTATAAAAGGCAATGCCAGTGTACCAACATATGTTTTAGAATAACTTTTGGGGCAATATTGTGCAACAAATGATAATGAAACAATAGAATTTTAAAAAGGTGATATTTTCATTTAAGACACTTCAAAAATGCCAGAAAAGATTGATTATGGAAAAGTTTATGGCACCTTGATTCATTTCATCACTAAGTTAACTAGG
>CAZHPL010000217.1:0-5109 GCA_964534495.1 uncultured Lishizhenia sp. | reverse complement strand
GAATATTTCTCCTTGCAGTCGAAATGACAACAAGAGTGGTTAATTAGCGAAAATGTATTGCATTTTCGCTTAGGATCACCAACGATAAGTCATTTCGAGCACATGCGAGAAATATTAATTAACCGTTTCAGTGCAGTAGCTAAAACCATGAAATTCAAGGCCGACTGTTTTCGCTTTTTTAATTCATCACAGAAGCTTTTGGGAGTAAGACAAACTTAATTTTAAAGATTCTAAAGTTTATTCATAATTTTAATTTTTCAAATTAACAGAGTTAGCTGCTGTATTATTACATTTATTAAACGTAACCAATCTCAATTCTTTGGTTTTGGTAATCAATGAATATTAATCCAATAAATAGCCTGTTCTTCTTATGTAGCTTCATTGTGCTTTCTTGTCAAAATCAAAAAGAAGTTGCAATTAACAAACCCAATGAAACTACAAAAGACAAAAACAATAAGGTAATTGTCAATTCTAAAAATGCGTCTTTGAACGGAACTTCGAATGATCAAATCATTTTCAAAGGCGAAAACAATTTGGTGGAAATCAATAACCAAAACACAAACTTCGACAACAAAAACAGTAATGATGTGTTGATAATTGAAGGGAATCAAAACAACATTTCAATTGATCAATCCCATACAACTTACAAGTCGAACAACAGTCAAGATACAATTTTAGTGAAGGGTGACAGAGCGCGATTTGATTTTAAAGCTAGAACTTCAAATAGCGATTCTTTGAGAAATAGTCACATAGAAGATATAGCTGAGTATGAAGACGATGAAACTCCCGAAAAGTACTTAGTATATGAAGGTCAATTAATGTACGTTCCAGAAATAGACACCTTGTTGACGAGCCAAGAAGCCTTGGAATATTACAAATCTCAATTTGCAAAAAAAGACTATTTCGCTTGCTACAAAACAGGAACTTTCTACGAATTTGGTATCGGTGTTCCCATTAATCTTAAAATTGCGATGGACTATTACGAAACGGCAGCCAGAAACGAAGTTGTAGAGGCACAATTTAGATTGGGCGAACTATTCGAAACAGGCAAGGATTCCATTGAAAAGAACATTGAAAAAGCAAGATACTATTTCACTTTAGCAGCAAAGCAAGGAAATGATTACGCAATAAGTCGATTGAATGAATTGCATTAAACCGTTAACTCTTTTTCAGGATCCCAAAAAAGGTCTTCAAACTGCTGAATCTCATCATCTACTACCTCAATTCCTTCCGCTTTTAACCGTTCTTCCATTTCTGTTGGAGTCGCGAAGTGCATTTTTCCTGTTAACAAACCGTTTCGATTAACGACTCGATGCGCCGGAACATCTGCCATCGAATGAGCTGCATTCATTGCCCAACCCACCATTCGTGATGAACGTTTCGCTCCCAAATACGACGCAATCGCACCATACGATGTGACGCGACCTTTCGGAATTTGCCGAACCACTTCATATACCAAATCAAAAAAGTCTTTGTTTTTCTCGCTTAGTTTGATGCTCATCTTTCAGGAATTTCAATAAAACTATAAAATCTTTGGAATTAATGCCTTCACGGATTTTTTGTAATCCAAATAAGCTTTTCCAAAATGAAGGATTAATTTTTGTTCTTCCCAATAAATTCCAAAGGGTAAATACAAAAACACCATTAAGCAAGCAATGGCATTGTAGGTGTTTGGAAATAATATAAACCAAGCTGGAAACACCAACATTAAACCGCTGTAAATTGGGTGGCGAACCCACTTATAAATCCCGACAACCACTAGCGGTGTCATCACATTTTTATTCATTTCACTTGGGGTTTTCAAACCAATAAACTCACTTGCGCTGATGTAACGAAAAGGAAGCAAAGCTATGAAAGTACCGAAAAGAAGTAGCGAAATGGCAAGTAATTTAAGGAGTAAAGGCGAATGAAAAATGGCTTTTCCTGGAAATAAAACAGGAATGCTGTAAATGGCAGCGAATTCAAAAGTACTCAAAACAGAATAAGCTAAACGATATCCTTTTTTGGAAAACCCAAGATGTTGATAGCTCCAATTTTTGACAGATTCACTTGCCAAATAGCTGTGCGAAGCAAAAAAAATGAACCAAAAAACAACTGAAAGAATGAAAGGAAATGGCATCGATTCGTTTTGGTAAAGTTACCTTTTTTCGACTATGAAAAAATGGGGATTCCTTGCTTTTTTCTACTTTTGAAAAAGAAAAACTGTATTCCATTTTACTTCTAATTGCTTCAAATGTGTTTATGACACTGGCATGGTATGGACATTTGAAGTTCAACGAGAATAAAAAATTAGCAAGTTTGGGATTGTTTGCAGTGATTTTAATCAGTTGGGGAATTGCCTTTTTTGAATATTGCTTGCAAGTACCTGCGAATCGAATGGGATACAAAGAACACGGTGGACCTTTTTCCTTGCTCGAACTAAAAGTGATTCAGGAAGTTATTGCGCTTTTGGTTTTTGTCCTTTTTTCCTTGCTTTTTTTCAAAAACGAACATTTGCGTTGGAATCATTTTGCGGGTTTAGCATGTTTGGTGATGGCGGTGTATTTTATTTTCAGAAAATAGAATGATACACAAGAACTAAATTTTCTTAAAACTGTTAAGTCAAGTAGCTTTTAGAGTAATATTGACCTCAAAAAAAAAGACGATGTTAAATTTCGAAATATTCAACCCAACAAAAATTGTTTTTGGAAAAGACCAACTTTCCAAATTACCTGATTACATAAAAAACGCCACTGCATCCAAGAAAATTTTGGTAACGTACGGTGGTGGTAGCGCTGAACGTATTGGTTTATTGGCGAAAATCCGTGAAGTATTAAACGACTTTGAATTGATTGAATTTGGCGGAATCGAAGCGAATCCTGAGTTTGAAACGCTTATGGGGGCCGTTGAAATCTGTCGTCAAAACGAAATTGGTTTCATCCTAGCAGTTGGTGGCGGATCGGTAATTGACGGTACCAAATTCATTTCAGGAGCTGTTCATTATCAAGGTGACCCGTGGGAAGTTTTGTTGCGTGAAGAAGGAAAAGTTTTTACTGCTGCGGTGCCATTTGGAGCAATTTTAACCATTCCAGCAACCGGTTCTGAATCCAATAGCGGAGCGGTAATCAGCCGTTCGAGTTTGAAAGAAAAGCGCACGATGGGTGGACCTTTGTTTTTTCCTGTATTTTCATTTTTGGACCCAACGGTGGTGGCAAGTTTACCAAAACGACAATTGGCAAATGGAATCACCGATGCATTCATGCATACTTTGGAGCAATACATCACCTATCCATCCGGGAATTTATTACAAGAACGTGAAGCGGAAGCCGTTTTATCGACATTGATTGAAATCGCTCCTCGCGTGCTTGAAAATCCTGCTGATTATAATGCAGCAGCCAACTTGATGTGGGCAGCTAATCACGCATTGAACGGGAATTTACGCTGTGGTGTTCCAACGGATTGGGCAACACACATGATTGGTCATGAATTAACGGCCTTGTATGGTGTCGATCACGCGCAATCATTGGCGATTATTTGTCCGCGTTTGTATGAAGTGAAAATCGAAAACAAGCGTGAAAAATTGGAACAATATGCGAAAAGAGTGTGGAATTTAAGCGGTGAAAATCTGGCCGAACAAGCCATAGCAAAAACTGAAGCCTTTTTTCAATCGGTAGGCATTGCGACCAAACTTTCTGCTTACACCGACACTTGTGAGGATGCACCTGCCATCATTCGTCAACGTTTTGAGGAAAGAAATTGGTTGGCGATGGGCGAACGTCAAGATTTGACTGTTGCAGAGGTTGAAATGATTGTAGCGAATGCGATTTGATTAAAATTCAGAAAATACATTTCATTACTTGTGTTTGATTTTTATATCGAAATCAAGTAATGAAATCTTTATTTGGTAATTTGCAGATACAACTGTTTGAACGAAGAATTTCTTTTCTCAATGCTTGAAATTTCACTTAGTGAACATCTTGCAGGTTTCCAATCAACACATCAAAAAATCGCTTTCGGTATTTTCCTTCCCATTTCTTAATTTCCCCCTTCGAAGGGGTTCGCCGTGGAGAATAAGGAGAAGGACACCAAAAATCTTTACATTTGAGCATGAAAAGAAATTTGCTAGCTATCTGTTTTGGTTTCATAGTTACGAGTTTGAATGCTCAACACCTAGTTTCAGACTCTGTTTACAAACACCATCCTGAATGGGCAAAAGTGCATAATGAAAAAAACTTGGTGCAACACCTTGGATATACTTTAGAATACAACGAATCTTGCGAACAAGCAAGTTGGGTGGGATATGTATTGACACGCGAAAAGGCTTCTGGAACTGTGGAACGAAGCGACCATTTTCGACCTGACCCAATGGTATTAACTGGCTCCGCTGAAAAATCAGATTACTATAAAAGTGGTTTTGATCGTGGGCATTTAGCACCTGCTGCTGATATGAAATGGTCAGAGCAAGCAATGGATGAATCGTTTTATTTCAGTAATATGAGTCCGCAAGTTCCTTCTTTTAATCGAGGAATTTGGAAAAAACTGGAAGAAAAAGTCCGTGATTGGGCTTTGCAATATGATTCACTTTTAGTCCTTACAGGTCCCATTTTGGATATTTCTTTACCGCTAATTGGTCCGAATGAAGTGTGTGTACCGGGTTATTATTATAAAGCGATTGTAGTATATCGTGGTGAACGTTCCAAAGCGATTGCCTTTATTCTGCCCAACGCTGCTTCAAGTTTGCCTTTGTCTGATTTTGTTATTTCAATCGATGAACTTGAACAACGAACATATTTAGACTTCTTTCATGGTCTTCCTGATGATTTGGAAGAAAAAATCGAAAGCCAAAACTGCCCTACTTGCTGGGATTGGTGATTAGGGTGGACTAATCGCGTTAATCGATGGCGGATTTGAGACGTTAACAGTTGTACTCGCTGAACCGGAACAACCATTATTGGTAACGGTTACTGAATACGTTCCTCCACTTGTGATAGTGATGAAAGAAGTAGTTTCACCATTCGGCGACCACAAATACGTTCCACCTCCTGATGTACTTAAAGTTGTATTGCTTCCCGCACATACTAACAGAGGACTCTCCTGCTGTGTATTTGGTGCAAGCTACTTTGCATATCC
>CAZHPL010000216.1:4946-5171 GCA_964534495.1 uncultured Lishizhenia sp. | reverse complement strand
GATCCCCAGCGGTATTATGCCGCCACAGAGCACCATTGGGAACAATTCGGCGGATCTGTGATAGAAACTCCGACCAAACTACGCCAGTTTCCTGACGATTAAGGCGATCCCATTGAATACGCTCACGCCCCAAAGTAGCGTAGCAACCTGCATTGTAGAACGGGCAGGTTTTAGGGCAGGTTTCGCGCTCTGTGCGGGTGGTGGTGATCGGACCGGTTTTACCGT
>CAZHPL010000216.1:0-4936 GCA_964534495.1 uncultured Lishizhenia sp. | reverse complement strand
GTTCATGGCGTGGTGTGGTGCCGTTGACTCCATCAGTATAGGGGCAGGGTGGGGACCCTTGCGAGTCCCCTTGTGCCAGTTGTCAGACTGTCACTTCCAGAGACCTTCGGCAACCAAACGATTTACTAGAACTTGTGCAAGTGCGCCACACTCATCACATGCCTTCGCATATTTAATCTCAGAGCGCAAAGAATACTGTTCAGGATTACGATGACCGCCAAACTTATAGCGGTAGACTGCGCTCACAACCTTAAGAAGTTGGCGCTTTTGAAGATCATCCTGTGCCAGTTTATAGACGGGAACAAAGTAACGGAAGTCACCGATTGCGCGGCAACGCTTTAGTTTTGTGACGATCATAGAAGCATTAGATGCACCAAAATAGGGAGTCAATTCTACCGTCAGAAAAGCATTAAACGGTGCCAATTCTACGGGTTCATTGTTGGCAACTGGAGCAGGTTGCACCGTTACTTCACTCAAACCAAGCAGAAAGTTGGCAATCTCAGTATAAGAACCGTTCAGAGTGACGGTGTTGCCGTTGTTGGTGATGGTGATGGTTTGCATGTTCTTGGCGGTGGGCGGCGTCAGTGGTGCGCCGTTGAGTGAATGATGCCACACCAGAACCGACCCGATCCAGCGATCTTGTGCCACCTAGAAAACTGGCACACCTAGGCGGTTTTGGTGTGGTTTAATGGTATCTTAAGGGGACAACTAAAACCAACGGGAGAAGGGTATCTCTACTGAACAATACATCGTCACTCCCCCTGCCATAAAATAATTATAACAATATATTAAGAAAAGTGGGTCAGGCACCACCCCAACCCACAATCACCCACTCACCTACGCTATGATTATCTGTTCTCGTTCGCGCTGGGTGACTTTAACATTAAGCGACGGCAAACCCCTTCCGTCTTTGTCTTATAATTGTACCATCCAGTCCGCGTCTTTGTCAAGCGTCACCCAGAAGTGATTGCGTCCGTTCATGGATGTGAGAAACACGCGATTGCCTATGTGTTGCTCAATGATACATTGTGCATCAGATCCCATCAGATTCGCAAAGCGATTCTTTGCTTTGCGCGAGATGGGTGTGACTGTTGCGAGTTTCATGATCTCGATGTGTTTTGTATGTGTACAATCTAGTCGAGATTGTGTGTCTCGTCGAGATTGATGTGCCACTAGATGATGTGGCACATCTCGTCGAGTTTCTAGAACTGAATCTCGTCTAGAGTTGGGACAGAATCTTGACTAGATTCACTACCATCCATCCCAGAAACAAGTGCATCAAGAATCTGAAGGATGCTGTTCCCATCAGTGCCTAGACGAAGTTGAGCGATTAGAAGTTCTTTGTTCATTAGTCATCTCCAAAGTTGTTAGAAAGAAAATCCTCAAGTTCAGTGAGTTTGGATTCACTCAGATTCCAAACATACTCACTGATAATAGTGTCAAAAAGATCAGGATCTTCACGACACTTCTCTTTCAGAAACCACTCAAGTTCGGTTCGATTAGTCATGAGAGAACGTGACGGTAATCAATAGACTTAATGCACCAACCTGTAGCGCATGTGATCTCTTCTACAAGATCTTCCTCATCATCAGCATCCCAGATTTGACCGATAGTTTCATCTATAATGATGCCACGATTAAAAGCATCGAGTTCTTCATCATCAGACTCAAAATCAAACTCAATGTCGGTGACTTGAAACTTCATTTGCGGAGTGGAGAATTGAAGTAACGAGTGAAGCATAGCACCAGAATGATGCCAGTGGAGATGACACCGACCAGTCCTAGAACTGTCACAGAGTCACCAGAAAAAGTGTAAGAATCAGGCATCTTCCCAAAGCAGGTGAATCTTATTGCGAATAGCATAAACATCTTCTGGATCATATTCATCAGAATCCAGAGCATTGCCGATGAAGTTGTAGATCATGTCCCACTGATCTTCAGTGAACAGTTGGCGATAGATGTTTTTGGAGAGTGTGTCGGACATCAGATGTCTCAGGAACAAAGGTAATGTAGAACAGATTGGGGGGTATTGCAACCCCCCTTGTGCCAGTTCAGTAACCGTTTAGGAAGTCCGCCAGTGCCTCCTGATACTGCTCCTCACTATAATAGGTACGCAGACCTATGGTAAGAGGAAACACACGCTTTGGAGCGAAAGCAGTGGGCAGATCCCGACCTTTATCAAGAATCTGTTGCTTGTAAGGATTGGAGTTTTTCATCAGAGGGTCACATTGCTGTTGACAAACTCATTCCATGAGACCTCATCTTCTTCTTCATCCCTCATTTCGGGAATGTCCCAGATTTCGCCAGGAGCATCAGCAATTTCGGTCCAGAGAGTGTCTTCCATGTGTTTGGGGGTGTGTGGTTGACTTCTTAAGTATAGGGGCACTGTAGGCGATCCTAGGTGCCCCTTGTGCCACTTATGCTGCTGTCACATAGTTGGGAATCTCAACACGCTCTACTGGCGCCTTGTAGTTGATCTTAAATGCCTTCCAGTTACCATTCAGATCATACAGATAAGCATACTCTTCGCCACAGTTATCTGATACAAACTGATCAAATGTACTGTGAAGAACTTCTACTTCTTCACCACGTTCTGAATGATAGAGTGGTTGAGGTTCACGATCATCATCATACATCAGATAACCGGCGGCATCAGAAATCCATTCTCCGTTCTCATCACGAAGAGCAGAAGAGTTCCATTTGCCACGAGTCCGAAGAGTTGACATCGAACCACCATCAATCAGATCCTGAACATCATCACGATTCTGATAGTGTTCTACCAGAATCTTACCATTGTGCTCAGGATATCCATCCCAATGACAATAGACAGAAACAACAGAATGATCTGCCATTTCGATACCAATGCGTGAACGAGTGCCCATGGTGTGTTTGGTGTGGGGGACAAAGGTAATGTATCAGGGATCTGGTGAGAACACAAGACCCCTTGTGCCAGTTGTCAGATCGTCACATCAGATCATCATACTCACCAGAATCCATTGCGTCTTCCAGAGCAGTAATCAAACCATCAAAGTCTTCTGATGGAGGAAGAACACTGGTGAGAATGTTTACCAGTTCACCATACTCTTCGCGGAGTTCATTCAGATATTCCTTGCGGTTTGCATATCCGTTGTCAATGTAGATCGACATGAGAGTTCGGTGTGGAACGAATCAAGTATGGCAGGGATCTGATGAAAACGCAAGGGTGTCTTGTGCCAGTTACAAAAGTGGTTGGAATATTATGAGTTTTCCACAGGTCCTGTGGAAAAACCTGTGGAAATGTGGAAAACTTTTTTTCCACAGGTTATTAGACTACCTATACGGATCGAACTCACGTATGCTACAATGAACGTTTTCACTACCTTCGAGTTCTAGTAGTTCTTTCCAGTCCATATTCTCTAGATCTAGGTCATCATAACACTCTATGTCAAGTGTGACTTGTACCAGGCGCTTCTGTGCTAACATGATTCCTGTGCAATGTGTACTAGATTATATCATGCATAATGACGATATGCAAGTGTTTCGTAATCTTGCCCGTCGCGTGTGTATTCTTCATCAAGATCTTGTGCATCTTGTGCATAATACTCGTCTAGATCTACTGCATCATTGCTGTATGTATAGTCGAGATCGTAATCGTCGTACATAACTCGTCGAGATCCTGTGCTAATGTGAGATTATAGCATGAATCTCGTCGAGATGCAAGTATGCTGCATGGTCTCGTCGAGATTCATGATTAGTATATATGAACTCTCGTCGAGATTTGTGTGCTTTTGTGCATATTCTCGTCGAGATCTCATAAGAATCTGCAATATAATAAAGTCTTATGGGAGGTTTTGGGGCGCTCGCGGGGGTGAGGTCTTGACAAACTGCGCGTCTTATGCTAGACTGCCTTAACTTACATAAAAACTAGAAGTTTATAAGACATTTATAAGACATTAAAAATCTAAAGTTTTCCACAGGTTTTTCCACAGACAAACAAAACAGCAATATATGTTTTTAATATATTTTTTTAATTAAAAATAATTTAAGAAAAAATAAAATATAATACTGAAAGTCCAGAGATTGATTCATCATGGTTTTACAGTTTGAATGAGAATTCGTTCTTTGGTAGTGTCTCGTTTCTTTGCAAGATACTCAATCGCTTCTTGATTTCGTTTGGGTAACTGATCCCATTCTACTTGCTTTTCAACATAAGGTAAGGGAAGAAGTTTATCCATTTTATGATAAAGTTTATCCATAGAGTTGGAGATAAACTCTGCAGTTGCTTGTGCAATCGCAAATGGAGTAAATACAATCAACCGAAGAGCAACAAGGTGTGGAATATATTTAAGGTAGGGATAGGTTTTGGTTTCAGTCATCATAACGCTTCACAAAATGACCGCATTTGTTACAGTGACGCTCACCATGAATCTCATCATTCAAATCAGCAATTTCATAAGTTCCTTCACCACATCGTTCACATTGTTTGCCTTCGTTGTCAGTCATTTGTTTGCAAGTTGATTAAGATCGTTTGTGATGCGTTGTGCTTCTGCTGGTGACTTACATTCAGATGCAATGTAACTGAAACCATTGGAGAATGTACGATGAATCTGATTGCCTTTGGCAATATAAGATGGTGTAAGATTCAGAAGAAATAGAATCATAAAATCAACCTCCACCATAAACATAAGATACTACCTCTTCCTTCTCATAAGGAACATTCTCAATCACTTTGATTCTTGCAGTATTGAACTCTTTTTGTATGTTTTCTTTGATATAATTAATCTCATCAGATGCAAACTCTTTCATAAAAATTTGTTCGCAACGAGGCAGAGATTCGGCAGCGATTACACACATCCCATCGGTGTAATCGTAAAGAACTTCGTTGATGATGTAGAGATTCATTTTCTTCACGATGCAAGATTTACAGGTTCATAACTATCAGTCCATTCTTTACTACA
>CAZHPL010000215.1:0-5182 GCA_964534495.1 uncultured Lishizhenia sp. | reverse complement strand
TTAGCAGCACCTGCTTGCCATGCTCCTTGATAAAGTCCTCAAACTTATCTGCACCTAGTTCATCATAGACCTGCTCCTGCAGTTCATCACTAAGTGTATTAGTATTCAAAATCCAGACGGGACTGATAGAGTTCTCAATCTCCCACCAATCTCCATTGGCATTAGCAATATATATAGACATACTTATCCTTTCTTTGCATCAATAGTACCATCAGCCACTGACAAGTAATATCTAGTGATAGTAGCCTGAGCAGACAGATACTGATACTCATACTCTAGTTCAGCATAGTCTTTAGAATTTATATCAAGCAATTCCATTTCTACAGACAGTTCTTCGATATCAGACTCAAACTCAGCAAGTTTAGAGCGCATAACAGGTAATAGGGTTTCCATTAGTCTTCATCACTTTCTAGTTCTTCAACTTCAATTTCATAGACTTGTCCAGTGTAGGAATAGTCTTCGTAGTTCCAGCCTTCTTTTTCTGCTTCCTCTTGTGAGTCAGCCTCAACCTCATACTCGTATTCTACAACTACCTTCACATTGTATGTTGCCATTATTTCTTCCTTTCTATTACTACTTCTGACCAATACCTAAGTCTATCACCACGCATCAAATCTATCAAGTCCTCATAGGTATAATCTTCAATCATGTCATAGATTTCTTCATCGCTTAGAGTCTCTTCAATTGCGAGGGTATCTGCAAGATTATCTAAATCATACTCAAGAACAATAGTAACTGTAGCCTTGCCATCCATTTGGGGTTCCTTCCTACTTGTATCTAAGTATACAGATAGGGTCTGACAAAGTCAAGAATCTGGGAAAAATTTGGGAAATTCGTAATCACTTCGTAATGAGTATTTGATCTATATAAGATTACATAAACACAACTCGGCCCCCAAGATCGCACTTTGTCAACTCGACACGCCGTGTTTTAGAAAAAATGTTTGGGCAGTTTAGTGTGATGCCCAGCACGTGTATCGCAATTTATCGTTATGCGAGAACGCCTTGCACAACTTTGAGAAGGCGATTCTTCTCTGCGTTGATAGCAGGGTCAAATCCACTTGCAGATGCAAGAATAGATTCGTTGTCACCGCCACGTCCTGAGCGATACCAATCCAAGCGCTCAGTTAGAGCGTTGAATGCACCCCAAGCAGTGCCAGCAATCATGTTGTTAGTAGGGCCTGTGTAGATTGAGTTGATGATGTCAACCTTGTTTTCCCACTTCTTGATTGAACCCTTAGCGTCTTTTTCTGGCTTTGGGTAAGATGCAAGAATGATGTCATTGAATTGCTTAGCGCTGACTTCTTGCTGAATCATGGCTTGTGCCAACTTGTCGAATTCGTCCATGTATTTGTTCGCAAGGCCAAGAGCCTCACGTGCTGCTTGAACTTTTCCGTTAGCAGTCTGAGTGTGACGAATTTTGAAAGTCTGCTTTACTCCACGATTACCCTTACCAAGAGCAAGGTTCAAAGTGTTTTGGCAAACAACACGAACAGGTGTGATAGATGCTTGAATAGCAATCGAACCGTCGTGTGATGTGTTGATAAGAAGATAAGTGTTCACCTTATCAGACACGCCAGAAGGGTCAAGAACTGTCTCACGCTCAAGAGCGATAGAGCCAAAGACTACACGTCCGCCCTTGATAGAGCCAGCAGTCTCCCAACGTCCTCCACCGTCTAGAATGTTATCTCCGAATGAGAAGAGGTCCTCATTCTGCAACACGTGATAGCGCTCACCAACTACGCCAAGCACGTCGTTCTGTGACTTGTCGAATGGGTTAGTGCGAGTAACAAAGAAATAATTCTTGTCAGACTTGAATGTGTCTGGGATAGAAACGTCCTCAAGACGAACATTCCAGTTGTCTAGGTGTGCCAACTTTAGCATTTCGCCAGTTGTCACTTCCTCATTGAATACAGTGCCTAAGCCATGCCATGCAGGCTCACGCAATGATGCGAATGCAGTCTCGCCAGTAGCAGACTGTTCTAACATGTGTGCCATGTGTTTTTCCTTTCGTTTTGTTGATAAGATAATCATACAGGAGGGGTCTGACATTGTCAACACCAAGATGAATAAAAATGTCCGTTTTGCCACGATCTGGGAAAAATTTTGGGGGTGTCATAAATCACATCGTAAACACTTGACAAAATCAAAAAAGTGTGCCCGACCCCATTTTGATCCATTTGTCAAGTATGCTAAGTGGGCCTTTTGTATCGCTCATGCCCAGGAGCGTGGCCAGGAAAGAAAGAAAGGATAAGAACCTGGCCAGTTCTGGTACCCCTACCAGAATTTTATGGTAGTTTTTGGATGTTTGCTAGAATGTGTTGATATGCATCTAGCCTGCCTTGGTGATAGTCATAGTCACTATTACCGTCCGCTTCCGCTGCTTTCATCATACGGTCCGCTTCTTTGATTTTAGACTCAAGAATTTCTAGAATCTTTTCGAAGCCTTCAATGTTTAGATTAGTTGACATTTACCCACCTCATTGCAACACGTAGTAGATTATTGTAGTCTCCAGACATTGACTCAGTCATGTAGAGTTCAATCTCTTCTTTGCTAGCGCCACCACGTCGCAATGCCTTAGACACTGCACCCATGATAGAGAATGCGTTTCCGTCGTTACCAGTCAATTGTACTTCAATCTCTGGGTATTTGATATCCATTGATAGTCCTTTCGTTTCTTTTAGTTTAGCATGCACGTCTGACATTATGCGTTAGCAGTTTCCTGTGTTTGATAGTATTGGTAGACACCGCACTTGGCTCTTGTCAAATACTCTTCATGTGAAATAGTTGCACACTCATCAAAAGTCAGGGTAAGCACATCCTCTGTCTCTTCATCGTTGTATCGATTGTATTCAGTAGTGAATGTGTTATTATCTAGATTGATTGTGTAGATACCCTCGCAAAATAGTCTGTCATCTTTGAAATCAGGTTCTAACACTAGTGGAACCTTATCAGTAGAGTCTGCAATTACCTGCAGAATGCCTGCACCTGTATCCCTAGTGAGACTTGGGAAAGCCTTACTAAAGCGGTCACCCTGCTCCATGTTCATCCATCCACTTCCATCATGGAATGAAGCAACCATGGCCTCACGCTCTTCATCACTTGGCACATACACATTAGCAAGGCCTGCACGCAACTTATCAATGTTTGCGGGATTGGCCAAAAAGTTTAGAGCGGTTAGACCTTGTCCGCTAGGGTAGTGGTCCCATTGTCCATACTGTGCAACAACTGTCTGTCCGTTGTTGATTACTTCCGTTATTCCTCTTGTTCCCATTGTGGGTTCCTTTCTTTAGGTAAAACAATCTTAGCATAAGGGGCTGACATTATCAAGTCGATCCCCTTGAGGGAGAGCAGTTTAGACACTTGCTCAGGTGTTTTATTCCCGTATGCCTCACTAATAGAGGCGTGTAGGAAACTTACAGCAATTCCATTACAGAATTGTAAGTGGAAGCATTTACTTCCTCTTGAGTTGTCATCTTGAGAACCTTGAGGTTCTTCTTTAGCAAATCAAGACGAGTGGTGTATTCACGACCATAGTATTGCTTCTCGTTTGGTCGAGATGGCTCATCTGGTCGCTTTGGAAATGCGAGGGCATCAGTATCAAACTCAACACTCACACCATTACGATAGTGGCTAGTAGAAACACGAATTAGAGAGTTGCTATCAGTTCCAATGTTGTTAGGGTCTGAAAGCACCTTGATAGCGTGAGCAATAACATCTGCGTCATACTGCTTTACATCTGCCTCATACTGCTTACGCAACGAAGCATAGTTCTCAATGTCGCTTTCTACTTTTGCGATTTGAGCCTCAACCTCAGCAATTAGAGATGCGGTTGGGATTTTTACTGCTAATGACTTAGCCATTGTTTTTCCTTCTTTCTTTTGGGTTGTTAGGGTATTTAGTTTAGCATAGGTGGCTGACATTATCAACCCCTAAAGGGTGAGCAGTTTAGCCTTCACATACTCAGGTGAGGGTAAGGCTTACGCCTTTACAGTTGTCCAGCGAGGCTTGCCAGCAACATCAAGACGGACACGATAAGAACCTGTCTTATTTGCCACAACTTCCTGAATAATGCCAACCACGCCTGACTTCTTAGTGGTGAACTGTGAGCCAACAGTTAGAGTGTTGTTCATTTTGCTTCCACTCGCTAGTTTTTTGTTTTTGTCTTTTGACACTACTAAGTATGCCATAAGGGTCTGACATTATCAAACCGACACGCCGTAGTGTTTGGTAACATTTTGGTAACGCTATTGATTTATGAGAAATAGGATTACCAATAATGCTAGCGGTATCCACAGGTTATCCACAGGTCATAGTCCCCCTACTTTTTACTAGCCGAAAATACAATGTCTGCCTTTTGATAGACACACAGACTACATTTTACACAGGCAGAGCCGTCTTTGTCAATAAGGGCAATAGCCTTTTTATTTTCAGGGCACTTGGCTCCAGGCTTACCAATCATTTCCTTGAGGTCTGACTGTCCAATAGCGAAATTTTTTGCAAGGTATGCCAATCTGACACCATGATTAGTACGCAATGAGATAGCAGTTTTTACGTTAGCGCTATCAGTAGAGTAATACAATGCAAGATTAGGAATGTCTTTTAGAATTGGTACCGCAAAATCGCTGCGAGTGTAAACCCAAAATTGAATGTCTGTATTGTTAGTGATAACTTGCTTCCATGCTTTTGTGTAAGTCTCGTTGAAGAAATCTCCGTCCCAATGGATACGGAATAGTTTTTCTGCATTACGCTTTTCACAATCTTTTCTGAAATCATTTATCATTTCAGTCAACAGGTTTACCATTTGGTATTCGCTAGCGTCTTTTAGTTGCTCCCAATTTGTTAGCAATACATTTTTGACACCCTTGTAGACTTTTTCTAACTTGCCTGCATAGCAGATACTTTCGCATACGCTAGTAGCGCCAGGGCATGAGTATGCTTTTCCAGAGGGTAAACCAAACGTGTTAGCAATAGTTGGAGTTTTACCATTAGGCGAAACAGCGTTAGTTACTTTTCTATCCTTAGAGCGGATTAGTGACATAGGGTATTTGTCCTTTCTTTCTAACTACAATTTTACACTAGGGGACTGACAATGTCAATTTGAAACTGGGAAATTTGGGGACACGCCGTAAAGTTCGTAACTTGACAATTTGACAATAGTGTGCCCGACCACCTTTCAGTG
>CAZHPL010000214.1:1339-5187 GCA_964534495.1 uncultured Lishizhenia sp. | reverse complement strand
GAAACTTAATCGGGGTGCAAATTCGTCAATTTTCAAACCTGCTTTCAAACCTGTTCGAATATACTCCAATCCGTCAGCAAGTGTATACGCTAATTCAATTGCGGCCGTTGCACCGGCTTCCTGCATGTGATAACCTGAAATAGAAATGGAATTGAATTTTGGCATTTTTTGCGACGTAAACTCAAAAATATCGGCAATGATGCGCATGGATGGAGCAGGAGGGTAGATATACGTATTTCGTACCATGAACTCCTTTAAAATGTCATTTTGTATGGTTCCCGAAAGTTTGTCCAAAGTAACTCCTTGTTCTTTCGCAGCAGCAATGTAAAAAGCCATAACTGGCAAAACTGCCCCATTCATTGTCATTGACACCGACATTTCTCCCAAAGGAATCTGATTGAAAAGGATTTTCATATCCTCAATAGAATCAATGGCTACACCTGCTTTTCCGACATCACCAACAACACGTTCGTGGTCAGAATCGTAACCCCTGTGCGTGGCTAAGTCAAATGCTACGGAAAGACCTTTTTGGCCTGCTGCAAGATTTCGTCTATAAAACGCATTGGATTCTTCTGCGGTTGAAAATCCCGCATATTGGCGAATGGTCCAAGGCTTAGAAACATACATCGATGCATAAGGCCCTCCTAAATAAGGCGCAAAACCGGAAACATAATCCACATGCGGTGCCGAAGCAATATCGCTTTTGGAATAGTTGTTTTTTAGTACAATTTTTTCAGCCGTTTCAAATGCGTTTTCGGATTGAATTTCTTTCGTTTCATTTGAAAGTTCAATTTCATTAAAATCAATTCTTTTCATTTGACTAAGCTTGTAATTCGTAAATTAAATAAGGAACTTCCAAATAATTCAAATCGGTTTTCCACGTTTTAGGTTGTACATTTTCTGTTGTAAACAGGTTGATTCCAATTAGTTTGTGTTCACCTTTTTTCCATTGGTCAATTTTTGCAGCTTGTTTTTCAAGAACACCTTTTGAAATAAAGGCTAATTTTTCAAGATTCATAACGTTTTGAAATACATCCAATTCTTTGAAATAGGAATACGCTTTTTCCTTTATTTCTTGCGTACAATTTTCAACCGAATAACTTCCACGCATAGGATCAATTACCTTGTCAAAATAACTTTCTTCTTTTAACAAATTCGAAATATTGGCCGCCATTCGATGCGTGAAATCAGAACTTCCTTCTTGTGAAAGAGCGTCGTACGGGTGAATGAGCAAGGCATCACAACTTCCTCCAATCGCGGACATTACCTCAGTAGTTTGGCGCAAAAGATTAGTATGTGGATCTTTCAACGATTTATTTGCCCAGCCAATATGAGCAAGAATTTTTTGGGAAGATGTAGCGCCGTATTTTGTAGCAATGAAATCCCATAGCGCCTGAAAAGCTTTGAATTTCGCAATTTCAGGAAAATACTGACTTCCAACTCCGAACTCGAAAATAATTTGTTCCGGAGCGACGTTTTGAATCAATAATTCATGTCCAATTGACAAGGCAATCCCAACTTGTTGAAACAAATTTGCGCCACACATTTGCCAAGCAAAAACGTTTACTGAAAAATAAACAGCTGTATTTCCGATGTATTTAGACCAGTTGGTAGTTTGAACATCAATAATTGCATGAGCATTTGGGTGTTTTCCAAAATCGCTTGCTAAAAAGGAATCGATAAGGCTTTCATTAGACGATGAAAAACAAACTTGAATATAGTCCAATCCAATTTCATTAAAAAGAACTTCCCATTGGAAATCAGCTATGTCGTTTGCGATAAAATATAGAGCGTCGCAACCTTGCATGAGCATTTTTAGTGCCAGTTGATTGGCTGTTTTTTCATTCGAAACAAGAATGGGACAACTGTTCATCCATGCATTATTTTTCTTCGACGCACCAATAGCATTTACTTCCTTGTTTCTTGTTGAGATATCAAATGAAAATTCTTCAATTGTGTCGGTGAAAAAAATCTTATGTTCGTCTTCCTTCAACTCTTTAATAATCCGATTTCTCCACGAATCCAGAGCCGTTTTTGGAAAATCCAGTTCAAACGGTTTCATGCTTTAATTTTTTTGATGTTCAAATATAGTACAGTTGCAAGTACAGCTGTGAAAATGGGGGCAATAATTAATCCCGGATAGGATAAAAAAGTGATGAATTGAAAAATACAGCCAAGGACAATACAATAAAATAGGTACTTAAAGAAAAATTCGATACTGTCCGAAATAGAAACGCCGTCAATTTCCATGCTGTAATCCAAAAATGCAAAGCCAATAAATGCAGCTTGAATGATGAAAAATAGCAATTGCGTAAAAAGACTGTCTTCCGACCAAAAAAGAAGGGTGAGCGGTAAAACAATGATAGCTCTCAATAACTCAAAAATGATAAACAATACAATCATTCTCACGATTTCGAAGAACAATTGTTTACTTGAAAAATGTGATTTTTCACCGGTTAAATCCCTGAAAACTACTCCTGAAACAATTCCGTAAAGGGGCGACATAAGTGCAAACAAAGTAAAATACATTAAGGCTTCCATCAACCAGTCCCAAGAGTAGAACAAATGGTTGACAATCCAATCCCACCAAGACTCATCTGTTGTTGAGTTTGATTCAACTAAACTATCAAAACCTCCACTTGCGATGTAAAAGAAAAAAACAACCGAAGCTGTTGGAATAAAATACACCCAAAGTTTTCCTTTGTTGAAAAGCGAAAAAGTGGCCAATAAAGATTCTGAAATTACTTTCAACATAAAACGAAGGTAGGAAGAAATGTTTTTTTAGCATGGATTTCTAAAAAATTGTTATTTTTCGGGTGATGAAATCCTTTGTGCCGTTAATTTTTCTTGCTTTTTTAGCTTTTTCTTGTGGTTTAGATGCCAACCAAGAACGTTCGCTGAATACAGCATTGATTAAGTATTTAGTGGCAACCAATCAAAATATGCGCGTTTCGAAAGCTGCGGCAACACATCCTACTTTTTTACACTATTATCTAAAACAAGGACATGCTTTTTTTAAGGAGAAATTCGCTGATCAAGATTCTACGTGGAGTGATCCTCTTCTTGGAACCATGAAAAAAGAAGGAACTGTTATTCATGTTGAAGTTAAAATCAGATTACAAGGAAAAGCAAGTTATGAATATGCTAAAAAACGTGTTGTTATTGTTGGCGTCTCAGAAGACAATGGTAAGAATTGGTTTTTTATTGATGGCAACGATTATTTTTCAAAGAAAATCTGCCCTACATTTAAGCGACTTATAGAATGAGAAAATATTACTACCTGTTTTTTGCCTTTTTTCAAGTTATCATTGGTTTTTCGCAAGGATGGCAACCAATGGGAGCACGTTCCAATTCTTTAGGTAACGCATCTGTTTGCTTAGATGATGTATGGGCATTTCACCACAACCCTGGTGCAACGGCTGGAATCACGAAAATCGGAGCAGGAATTTCCTATGAAAATAGATTTCTCCTAAAAGAATTACAATCTCAAGGACTTGTTGTTGCTGTTCCCATGAAAAAAGGGGTTTTGACATTTGGCGGACAATCTTTTGGATATAATCAATTTAGAACCTACAAAACAGGAGTAGGATATGCTTTGAAACTAGCAGATTTTATTTCAGCAGGTGTGCAAATGAACTACAATGCTGTTCGAATAAGTGGTTATGGAAGCCATCAAACGGTAACGGCTGAAGCGGGTGTATTGGCTAAAATATCCGATTATTGGTCGATTGGATTTAGTGTGTTTAATATTTCAAGAAACAAGTTGTCCAATTACATGGAAGATCGTTATTCAACAGTGATGCGTTTCGGGACAAGTTATAAGTTGTCCAAAAGTGTGTTGCTCCTTG
>CAZHPL010000214.1:0-1304 GCA_964534495.1 uncultured Lishizhenia sp. | reverse complement strand
CGTATAAAAACAGGAGTGGAGTATTTGCCAATGGATAATCTTTACATTCGAGGAGGTTTTGCCACAGCACCTATTGAGTTTTCATTCGGTTTTGGTTATGCGTTCAAAGGAGTTTACAAATTAGATTTTGGTACATCTTACCATCAGATTTTAGGGTGGTCTCCACATACTTCATTTACAGTTCAATTAAAGTAGAATGCGCTCAGGACTCGTTGTAATTTGTTTATTGATTTTCACCTTTTCATTTGGACAGGATAGAAATGATATTATTCAACAACGAATAGAGTTTATTTCAGAGCAGTATCAATCCGAAAATTTAGATTTAACTTCCATCTTGGACCAATTGAATTATTTCTATGACAATCCAATCAACTTGAATACAACTGATGGTGAAGATTTGGAACAATTATACCTTCTAACAACCATTCAAATAAACGATTTATTATTGCATCGAAAAGCTTTTGGAAAATTCATCTCCATATACGAATTACAAAGTTTGAAATACTGGGACATGAACACTATTCAATTGGCGCTTCCTTTTATTCGGATTGATGATCGGTTGGATAATTTACATATTACGTTCAAAGAAGCGATGCAACAAGGAAAGTTTGAATTGTTTTTACGATATCAGCCCACCATTGAACATAAAGCCGGGTATGATATAGTACCGGATTCTATTTTAAACACTTCTAATAACTATTATCATGGAAATGCGGATCGTTACTATTCACGTTTTCGATATTCATACAAATCCAATATTAGTATCGGCGTAACGGGAGAAAAAGATGCTGGTGAGCAATTTTTTAAAGGCGGACAAAAGCAAGGATTTGATTTTTATTCAGCGCATGCTTTTTTCAAAGGAGGTAAATATATTCGTTCAGCAGTAATTGGAGATTACCAAATTCAAGTAGGGCAGGGCTTAAATTTGTGGTCGAGCTATGCTTTTGGAAAAACGGCTGATGTGGCTACAATCAAAAGAACAGCTAATCCCTTGAAACCCTATACAAGTGTGGATGAAAACCGATTTTTGCGTGGTGCAGCAATTGATTTGTCTTACAAAAATGTAGAATTAATGTTGTTTGCTTCGCGAAAAAAAGTCGATGGTACAAGCGTTGCGGATTCAACTTATGATGATTTAGAATTTACTTCAACGATTGATTTATCTGGTTTACACAGAACGAATTCAGAAATTGCGAAACGAGATGGTCTTACCGAATCCATTTACGGAGCAAACGCCCGAATGACGTTGGGAGGATTGAAAATCGGTGCATGCGGTATGTATCAAGGATATGATAAGGTTTTTG
>CAZHPL010000213.1:1211-5282 GCA_964534495.1 uncultured Lishizhenia sp. | reverse complement strand
TTGGTTTTTAACACCAAAAGTTGGCTTTAAAGTTTCAGAAAATTCACATGTAGGTGGTGGATTTATTATGGCTGGATTTGCAGGAGAAGGAACGTCAACACTTGGTTATGGAGTTTATACATTTGGAAATAGTGAATCCAACCTTACGGTTGGTGCAGGATATGGTCTCATATCGGGTGAATTTTCAAATCGCCCTACAATAATGGTAAGTGGAACACATAGAATAGGTAATAATGCTGCCTTGTTAATGGAAAATTATTTTATACCTGTAGGAGTAACTACAAATTACGTAGGAACTTTTGGTATTCGTTTACTTGCACCAAAAAATTCTTTTGATTTTGGATTGATATTCATTCCAGAAATTTTGGATGTCATTCCGGCGCTTCCTTTTATAGGTTATACTCGATCATTTTAAGCTAATCCGATACAATATTTATCAATCATCTTTTTAGAAAAACTATCTTTGCAGCATGGAACAACGTGAAGATAAATTGAAGGATATAATTTCGCATGCAAAGGAATACGGTTTTGTTTTTCCTTCATCTGAAATATATGATGGATTATCAGCAACTTATGACTACGGTCAACTGGGAGCTGAATTGAAAAACAACATCAAAACGTATTGGTGGAAATCCATGGTTCAAATGCACGAAAATATTGTAGGAATTGATGCTGCGATTTTCATGCACCCAACAACTTGGAAAGCTTCTGGTCACGTTGATGCTTTTAATGATCCGTTGATTGATAACAAAGATTCGAAAAAACGCTACCGCGCCGATGTGTTGATTGAAGAATACGTTGAAAAACAACGACAAAAAATTGAAAAGGAAGTAGAAAAAGGAATCAAAAGATTTGGTTCAGACTTCGATGAGTTACAATTTCGCGCTACAAATCCTAATGTACTTCGAAGTCAAGAGAAAATCGATAGTGTTGAAAAACGCATGAAGGAAAGCTTAGAGGCGAATGATTTGGAAGCTGTATATCAATTAATTGTTGATTTAGAAATTACATGCCCCATTTCAGGTTCTAAAAACTGGACCGAGGTTCGACAATTTAATTTGATGTTTTCTACCGAGTTAGGTTCGGTTTCCGGAGAAGCAGCCACTATTTATTTGCGACCAGAAACAGCTCAAGGAATTTTTGTAAACTTTTTGAATGTACAAAAATCTGGTAGAATGAAAATTCCATTTGGGATTGCTCAAATTGGAAAAGCATTTAGAAATGAAATAGTTGCACGTCAATTTATTTTTAGAATGCGTGAGTTTGAACAAATGGAAATGCAGTTTTTTGTTAGACCGGGTGAAGAAATGAAATGGTACAACTACTGGAAAGAATTTCGTTTGAAGTGGCATAAAGCATTGAATCTTGGTGAACAACGTTACCGCTACCACGACCATCTAAAATTAGCACATTATGCAAATGCAGCTTGTGATATTGAATTTGATTTCCCGATGGGCTTTAAGGAATTAGAAGGGATTCATTCACGGACAGATTTTGATTTAAAACAGCACGAACAACATTCAGGAAAAAAACTTCAATATTTTGATCCAGAACTTAATCAAAGCTACGTTCCTTATGTGATTGAAACTTCAATAGGTTTAGATCGAATGTTTTTAGCAGTCTTAAGTGCTTCCTACAAAAATGAGACGTTGGAGGATGGTTCAGATCGTGTAGTTTTAACTATCCCACCCGCACTTGCTCCGTATAAAGCTTGTGTTATGCCGTTAGTTAAAAAAGATGGATTACCAGAAAAAGCGAGAGAAATCATTAAAATGCTTCAACTGGATTTTATGGTGCAATACGATGAGAAAGATTCGATTGGAAAACGCTATCGTCGCCAGGACGCCATAGGAACACCTTATTCGATAACCGTTGATCACCAATCTTTGGAGGATAACATGGTTACTATACGAGATAGAGATACGATGGAGCAACAACGTGTGTCAATCTCTAATTTGAATACGATTCTACAAAATAAGTGTAACTGGTCGAGCTTGTTTTAAAGCAATCATTCTAAATAAAAAGTTGGATGAATTCCTTCTTTAATTATCGACAAGAATTTTTCGGTATCTCCCGTTAAATTTCCTGCTACTTGACCTCCACATTTTGAAGCGGTTCCGGTGAAATTTTCTTTTTCATTGAACCAAGTGCGCAATGTAATGCTTGTTCCACCAGTACAACCAACATTAAGCTCGGATTCCTTTTTGTTTTTTATTCCACAATTTAAAAAAGCAGTTTTGCATTGTTCCCATTTTTCAAGAGAAATTTGTTGTGTAGTATCCTTTAGTATCCTTCCGTATGAATCGGAAATATAGCGAATGCTAGTTTCTGTAATTATCCAACTGTAACTTCTGTGGTACTCAGGTGGAACTGAAGCATCTTGAAAATGATATTCGATTTTATTGAAATTTTTTGGGATGTTACTTTTTTCATTTTGTTTCACCTCAAGAATAGGTTTTTTGTACCTCCGATAAACTTTGAGTTGTTTAATTCCTTTGTGAGTTTCAAATTTTGTTGGAACAGTTATTTGTTTCCCATTCGAAAAATAATAAACATCAAAGTGTAAATGTGGCCAGGATGAATAACCTGTATTTCCTGAAAATCCAATGATGTCTCCTTTTTGAACTGAATCACCAACCTTCACCACCACGCCTTTGTGACCCAAATGCCAATAAGCAGCGTAAGTTCCATCTGAATGTTTTATTATAATATAATTGCCTTGACTTAAATACTTTTTTTTTGGACCACCTTTCGTGAATTGATCTTCTACCTTATAAATTATTCCTTCACGAGCAGCACAAACAATACTTCCCTTTTTTAATCTAAAATCTAATGCGTAACTACCTTTATGTGAGTATTTTCCATTATATCCTTGAATGATTCGTACTTTTTTAGAAGAAATTATCGGTAAACCGTAAATATAATTTGTATCAATAGTTGAAGTATTATCTTGACTAATTAATGAAAAGTCAAGTATTAAAAACAATGATAAAAAGTAAAAAATCCGATTCAAAACAATGAAAATTGATAAACGAAATTACGTAAAAAAGTAATGTATAATTCGTAATTAACATAGGTTAATGTCAATTATCACGAAATAAATTAAATTTGTTTATGGAAAAATTTTTAAATAGTGCTTCGCTTATTTTATTGAGTTTCGTGTTCATTTCGTTTTCCTCGGATAATTTGGAAAAAGGAACGGCAAGTTATTATGGTAAATCCTTTGAAGGTAGAAGAACTGCATCTGGTGAAATTTTAAGAAACGATAGTTTAACTGCTGCACATAAAACATTGAAATTTGGTACCATTGTAAAGGTCACTAATCTTAAAAATGATTCGGTTGTTGTTGTAAAAATAAATGATCGTTTACCAAAAAGTTCAACCAGAGTCATTGATTTGACTCTTGGTGCTGCTAAACAACTAAATTTTATAAAAGCGGGTTTAACTCCTGTAACAATAGAAATACTTGAAAAAAAATGAAAAAATTAATTTTACCAGTTGGAATTTTGTTAGTTGCATTAGTTTCTTGTTCGAAAGGAACTGTTTCTGCGGTTACTGAAACTTCAGCAAGATCTCCTGTCGAATACAATGAAGCCCAAGCAGCAAATCTATACGCAAACCGATGTGGTACGTGTCATGCTCTTCAAGCTCGCGAAAAATATACGGCCAAGCAATGGGAGCGTATCGTGCCCGAAATGGCACAAAAAGCAAAATTGGATGCCACGCAAGAAGCCATGATTTTGAAATACGTTTTAACTTCTCCTAAACAATAATTTTGGATCGAAGAAAATTCATTGGATTATCTGCCATGTCACTTGCCTTCGCCTCATTGGGTTCATTGAAACCTTTATTTGAAAATCATAAATCAGATAATCAATTATTGCCCACCTTATTCGTTGGTCACGGATCACCAATGAATGCCATTGAGCAAAATGAATTTACCCAAAAATGGAAGAAAATAACCTCCAATTTTGAAAAACCTAAAGCAATCATTTGCATTTCAGCACATTGGTTAACTCGTGGAACTTTTGTGACTGCTATGGAACAACCCAAAACAATTCACGATTTTGG
>CAZHPL010000213.1:0-1147 GCA_964534495.1 uncultured Lishizhenia sp. | reverse complement strand
TCCACAAGCACTATTTGATGTTCAATACTCCGCTCCCGGATCAGTTGATGTGGCTCATTGGACGCAAGAGGCAATTCACAGCGCTCATGTTCAGCACGATCATGAATGGGGATTAGATCATGGTACTTGGTCTGTTTTGAAAAATATGTATCCGGATGCTACAATTCCAGTAATTCAATTGAGTATTGATTATGGCAAACCACTATCTTATCACTTTCAATTGGCTCAAGAACTTAAATCCCTAAGAAAAAAAGGCGTTTTAATCATGGGAAGCGGAAATATGGTTCACAATCTTGGTATGGTGGCTTGGGATAAGATAAATTCTCCTGGATATGGTTATGATTGGGCTTTGGAGATTGACGATTTATTCAAGAAAAAAATTGAAAACAGAGATTATCAATCGCTAATTAATTGGACAGGCCTTCACAAACAAATTTCACTTGCAGTACCAAGTTTAGATCATTACATTCCTTTAATCTACTCCGTTGGATTAAGTGAAAAAGAAGATGAAATAGCGTTTTTTAATGACAAAGCAGTGGCGGGTTCTTTGACTATGACTTCCGTTCAATTTGGTATATGAATTTTTCAGAACTAAAAATAATTGATCTTTCAACTGTTCTAGCGGGGCCATCAGTTGGGACATTTTTTGCTGAATTAGGTGCAGAGGTCACTAAAATTGAAAGTCCTCATTTTCCGGATGTTACCCGTTCTTGGAAACTACCTACTGAGAACTCAGAATCTGACATAAGCGCCTATTTTTCCTCAGTGAATTATCGTAAAAAGTATCTTCAACTTGATTTTTCAATTCCTGCTGATCGCAACCAATTAACAGAACTTTTGGCTGAGGCCGATATCTTATTGACAAATTTCAAGAAAAGTTCAGAAGAGAAATTTGGATTATCAGCAGAAATTTTACTTGAAAAGTTCCCAAAATTAATCATTGGAAAAATTACGGGTTTTGGAGATGATAGTGATCGAATTGCCTACGATTTGATTTTACAAGCAGAAACAGGGTTTATGTCAATGAATGGAACACCTGATTCTGGTCCTGTTAAAATGCCAGTTGCATTAATAGATGTGTTGGCTGCTCATCAGTTGAAAGAAGGAATACTAGTCGCATTATTAGATCGAATTACAACAAACAAAG
>CAZHPL010000212.1:3325-5292 GCA_964534495.1 uncultured Lishizhenia sp. | reverse complement strand
ACTGGAATCTTTTACGAGCTATCGGACGTCCTGGTTTTTTACGTTCAACCATACGTGGATCACGCGTCATCAAACCTTCAGCCTTCAATAATGGTTTGTAGTCCGCAGACACTTCAACCAATGCTCTTGAAATACCCAAACGAATCGCTTCAGCTTGACCGTTAATTCCACCACCTATAACGTTTACTTTGATATCAAATTGACCAACTGTATCTGTTAACAAAAACGGTTGATTAATTTTAGCTTGTAGTACGTCGATCGGAAATACGTCGTTAACTGGTTTTTTGTTGATGGAAATGATTCCTGTTCCTTTAGTCATGTAAACACGAGCAACAGCAGTCTTTCTTCTTCCTAATGCGTTAATTACTTCCATAATTTTTATTTGAGTGTATCAAGATTTAATAATTCAGGTTGTTGTGCTTCGTGTTTGTGAGCACCACCTTTATACACTTTCAAGTTGGTGTATAATTTTCTTCCTAAAGCATTTTTAGGCAACATTCCTTTTACCGCTTTTTCAATAAGTCTTTCAGGATGGTTTTTCAACATGTTTGTTGCAGACGTAAAACGTTGTCCACCTGGGTAACCAGAGAAACGTACGTATTCTTTGTCTTCCAACTTCGTTCCTGAAAAAGCAACTTTCTCAGCGTTGATAATAATCACGTTGTCTCCGCAATCAGCATGGGGTGTATAACACGTTTTGTATTTCCCACGGATGATTTTAGCAACCTTGCTCGCCAAACGTCCAACAGTTTGACCTTCTGCATCGACAACATACCACTTTTTGTCCGCTGTTTCAGTGTTGCCTGATAAAGTTCTGTAACTTAATGTATTCACGGTATTTTTATTTTAAAATATTGTGTTTTACCTAAAATTAGGGGTGCAAAGATACAATTAATGTTTTTATGAACAAATGAAATTGAAAAAATAATTTACTTCGATTTGAAACTGTTAATTGCATTGACTGTAAAATCGCTCAAAACAAGGGTTCCACTCATTTCTGCGCGCTCCACTAATAAGGTGTCCCAATGATCTGTCCCTTGCCAAAATACTTTTTTTAGCATCGACATCGCTTCAGGGTTTGATTTCGCCAATTGGTTGGCCAAACGCTCCACTTCTGCGTCCATTTCTTCAACCGTTTCAAAGGTTTCCATATACAATCCTTTGCTTTTTGCCCAAGAAGCCGAACGCCACTCTGTTGCATTGATTGCCAATTCACTCATTGCTGAAAGCCCCACTTTTCGTTCAACTGCAGGTCCAACCACAAAAGGTCCGATTCCAACCGCTAATTCGGAAAGTTTTACGTCGG
Source organism: uncultured Lishizhenia sp. (assembly GCA_964534495.1). Taxonomy (GTDB): domain Bacteria; phylum Bacteroidota; class Bacteroidia; order Flavobacteriales_D; family Crocinitomicaceae; genus UBA952. The sequence goes on along the minus strand of CAZHPL010000212.1, from coordinate 3,986 downwards.
CTGTATTCATCGCTAAACAATAATCAACTGCGGAAGCAACACCAACGCCACCACCTACAGCTTTTCCTTGCACGCGACCAATAATAAATTTAGGACATTTTCTACAAGCATTGATCACTTTTGCAAAACCTGAAAAGAATTTTTTGCCTGTTTCTAAATCTTTAATGGAAATCAATTCATCAAAACTTGCTCCCGCACAAAATGCTTTGCTTCCTTCTGATTTTAATACGATTACTTTGACCGCATCGTTTTTTCCTAACTCTTCAATGGTATCGGCTAGTTTTTGGAGAATCTTTCCCGGAAGTGAATTACTCATGGGGTGTCCAAAAACGATGGTTGCAATTCCTTTTTCGTTGATTTCGAAGTTTACACTTCCTTGTTCAATTATACTTGTCATTTGTTGAATGATTATTTTAGTGTAAAGCCATCAGAACCAATTAAGTTTCCGTCACAGTAGATTTTTACTTTGTAATTACCTTTTTGTGCTGTTTCACCACGCAAGTCATAATAAATGGTTACGTCAACTGCTTGATTTTGATAATCAATATCTTTTTTGTCAGAAAACTCAATCGTTCCCATATCTGTTTCAGTCGTATTTCCTGCTCTGGAAGTCAATACATGTCCATCAGGAGCGATGATTTGCATGTAAACTGGTTTTTTA
>CAZHPL010000212.1:2412-3315 GCA_964534495.1 uncultured Lishizhenia sp. | reverse complement strand
CGAGAATCAGAAAGTCCTGTTTTGTATTTTTTGCCAACAGATAAGAGATATGCGGCTGATTGCTATGCCGAGAAAAGACTTAAATATCATAAACGTAAAACGGAGATAACGCATGGCTGAAAACGAAGACGTGGTAGAAATCTCAAAACTTGAAGCGAAAGCAATTGAATCTTATATCAGCGATATTTACTCAAGGAAAGTCCCTGAACCGGAGGGATTTTCGCGGGAGATCGTGGTTACCATAAGTAAGAATGAAGATGGAAACGGGAATGCGAATCTCGTGGTAAGTAGCTATTTAGTAAATAGTGAAACTACTTCTAAATTGAATAGCATTTTTTGCCTTGTCAGTAGCTTCAGTTGTTTTGTTCAATTTCATGCGTAATGCCTCTGAATTGAAACCGTATGCTTGTAATTTGCTGCCTTTTTTAACTTGAGCTGATTTTTCATCTGCATCTTTCTTGTAATTATCGCGCTCAACGACAGTTGTAGAAAGTGTAGATTTTGTTTCGTCTAATTCTGAACCCAATTTAATATTCAATGTATTCAATGAGTCGATTGTACGAACGTAGCTGCGCATGATTTCACGAAGCGTTTCGTTTTCTTTTTTCATTTTATACAACTGAGAAGCTGTCAATTTTCCGCTTCTTCTTGCAGCATCTAAGTCGGCAATTAATCCTTTGATTTTATCTTTTTGGATATTCAAGCTATCAGCCTTCGATTGGTCTTTTGCAATCAATTGGTCATACGTTGCCAACATATTCGTGAAATCCTTTTTCAAATCGTGAGAAAGATTTCCAACATACCCTTGCATCATATCGTTCATGCCCTGCATGTCAGATTTTAAGGTCGTGTTTTCGTTTTGACAATTGTTGAGTTCTGTTCTTTTAGCCGACCACATATAGG
>CAZHPL010000212.1:0-2374 GCA_964534495.1 uncultured Lishizhenia sp. | reverse complement strand
ATGTAAATTCCATTTGAACTTCTGCTGTTGTCTGTATTTTCACTCATAATGCCTGATTTTCTGGCAAAAATAGTTAATACATTTCAGATTCAGAAAACAAAATTTTGCAGCGTAACATTTCTAAGAAATCGATAAATACTATCGGTGCCGACAGCTGTAAATCGCGCGTCTGATGAAGCAGGGTAGGGACCACCATGATTTTGTGCAGCATCAACTCGAACGCCTGTTGGTACGCCATTGAGAATAATTCTTCCCGCTTTTTTGCGGGCTATTGTTAAAAGTTGAGTGAATGCATCGGATTTATTTTCTTCTGAAATTAAACTGAAAGTAAGTTGTCCGTGAAGTGAATGCAAACTGTTTTTTAATGCTTCCTGATTTTTGTAAAAGATTGCCAATGCAAAGGGACCAAAAACTTCTTCGTGTAAAGTTGGATTACTCATGAACGTTTTGGTGTCGCATGTAGCAAATCCAGCTTTTCCTTGATTGGGCAATAGCATCAAATTCGTTTCAGAAAAATGTACACCTTTAAAGGACTGAATCATTTGTTTTCGAAGTTCAAATTGTTGCTCAATCGCAGGGTGCAACATATAATAAGGTGAAAATGACAAGATTTTTTCTTGTAATTGCTTTGCAAAATCCTTTCCTGCGTTTGAATCTGGGATGAAAAACAATCCAGGTTTGGTGCAAAATTGTCCTGCGTCTGTACACACCGATTGAGCAAAAAGACTAGACCATTTTTCGTTATGAAGCAATGCACTTTCGGTAACAACAACTGGATTACAACTGCCCATTTCTGCAAATACATGTATTGGGTCAGGACGCTTAGCTGCTAAATCCATCAAGGCTCTTCCGCCTCTAATACTTCCTGTGAAACCAACAGCTTTAATCGTCGGGTGTTGTAGTAAATAGGTCGCGATTTCATGTGTGTCATCCACCAAATGACCAAAAATACCTTCAGGTAAATCCAATTTTTGGATGGCGCGCTGCACACAATTTGCCACAGCAATACTCGTACCCGCATGCATCGGATGAGCTTTTACGATAACGGGACAGCCAGCACTCAAAGCGGCGACACTATCTCCTCCTATGGTCGAATAAGCTAAAGGGAAATTACTCGATCCAATGACTAAAACAGTTCCGATCGCTTGGGTTGTTTTTTGAAGTAATGGCAGGTTTTTAGATGAATCAGCCTGAGCAATGTGTAAACTTGTATTGAATTGATTTTGAAGAAAATCACTAAACAGTTCGAGTTGAAATATCGTCCGTTGAAATTCTGTTTCAAATCGCTGTTCGCTCAGCCCACTTTCAGAACAATAAAGTACACGGATTTCTGATTTTGAATTTTCTAACGTTTCCTTTATGGTGATTAGTAATTCCGCTCTTAACGATAAAGAAATTTCATTCCAAAAATCAAAAGCATCTTCAGCTAAAAGTAAAGCATGTTCAACTTCATCAGGGCTACTGACAAGGAATTTAGTTGGATTAAACGAATTGGATAGAGGATTAAAAGTTTGAAATCCCCTCATTTTTTAGTGAATTTCAGAAAGCGTAAATTCATAGCTTTCCATGATTTGGTTCGCTAAGATTTTTTTGCAAGCTTCTTCCACTTTTTCGTTGGCAACGTAATGATTTTCAGCTTCAACAACCAAAGTGATGTGTTTTCCGATACGTACATTTTCAATTTCTGGAAGACCTACATTTTGCATGGAATGCGTGACTGCTTTTCCTTGTGGATCAAGAAGTGCCTCTAATGGCATAATGTCGATGTCTGCTTTAAACTTCATGGCTTTTTGGTTGAAAAATTCTCTATTATGGACAAAAGTAAATATAAAAACACAATTGCTGGTATGGCCCACCACTTCAATAATAACAGACTTATCAACGATAATCCTAAAAGCAGAAAGCGGAATTTATTGTCTAACCAACCGTAATTCTTGAATTTCAAAGCAATTAAAGGTATCGGAGAAACCATTAACAAACTGAATCCAACAGTAATGGCAGCTAAAGTATAGCAATCAAAAAGACCTAAAATCCATGCCGGTTGATGTCCCCAATTGTTCAAATTGGAAGTGAAATACAAAGGAAAAAACAAAAAGAAAATGGTTGACATCGGTGTGGGTACACCAATAAATCGGTCACTTTGATTCGTGTCAATATTGAATTTTGCCAAGCGAAACATGGAGAAAAAAGGAATGATAGCACCAATAAAAGGTAAATACTTAATGGAAGCATCGAAACTGTTTGGAATGTTGTACAATAATGCTTGAATCCAAGACGTGATTTGAAAATAAACGTAGTAACTCAAGTCGTTGTTGTAAACCCGTGCACCGTCTTCAGCAGGGCCTGCTCGAAAGGCCTGTCCAGGAGCTGGCGC
>CAZHPL010000211.1:0-5305 GCA_964534495.1 uncultured Lishizhenia sp. | reverse complement strand
CATCCGCTCCAATATTTCCTGGGTTCGTCAAACCAACTTGAGCATTCATGTTTGCTCCGTCCATATACACTTGTCCGCCGTTTTCGTGAACAATCGCTGTGATTTCGCGAATACCTTCTTCGTAAACTCCGTGCGTTGATGGATACGTAACCATCAAACCTGCCAATACATCTTTGTTTTCGGCAGCCACTTTGCGTAGCTCTTCAATATCAATATTTCCGTTTTCGTCACAACCCGTCACAACTACCTCAAAACAAGCCATCACCGCTGAAGCAGTAGTCGTATCGTGTGCAGACGAAGGAATAATCATTTTTGTTCGTTGGAAATCTCCACGAGATTCATGGTACGCTTTAATAACCATTAAACCAGCGTATTCACCTTGTGCACCTGAATTTGGTTGCAAAGAAACAGCAGCAAATCCTGTACATTCACACAAATCTTTTTCTAATTGGCGAAACATTTCGTGGTAACCTGCTGCTTGATGCAAAGGTGCAAAAGGATGCATGTTCGCAAACTGTGGATTTGTAATCGGAATCAACTCCGAAGCCGCATTTAATTTCATTGTACATGAACCCAAAGGAATCATGCTGTGAACCAACGACAAATCTTTGTTTTCCAATCGCTTCAAATAACGCATCATACGTGATTCAGAATGATGGCAATTGAAAACAGGATGCGTTAAAATTGCATCTGTGCGTAATGCTGTCGACGGTAAAACCGAACTTGTATCTGTGTTTTCACCAGCACCGAACAATGAAAGAATGGTTTGAACGTCTGCTAATGTGTGTGTTTCACCAAATGAAATCGTCAATTCACTTTCATTGATAATGCGGAAATTCATTCCTGCCGCTTCTGCTTTCGCGCGAATAGCTGCTGCATCTACCCCTTTCACCCAAACGGTATCAAAGAAATGTGTTGTTCCAACTTGTACACCTGCTTTTGTTAAACCTTTTGCCGTTGCGCTAGCTAAACCATGCACATTGTATGCAATTTCCTTTATCCCGTCTGGACCATGGTAAACTGCATACATACTTGCCATAACCGCCAAAAGTGCTTGAGCCGTACAAATGTTGGAAGTTGCTTTATCGCGTTTGATGTGTTGCTCACGCGTTTGCAAAGCCATACGAAGTGCCATGTTATCGTCTGCATCTTTCGAAACACCAATAATTCTTCCTGGCATGGTACGTTTGTAGTCTTCTTTCACTGCGAAAAACGCTGCGTGAGGACCACCGTAACCCATTGGCACACCAAAACGTTGGGAAGAACCAAGCACAACATCTGCACCCATTGCTCCTGGTGCTTTCAGTATAGCTAGAGACAAAATATCTGCTGCAACAGCAACTTGTACTCCACTTGCTTTCGCTTTCGTAATAAATCCTTCAATATCTTTGATTTCTCCATTTGCATCTGGATATTGCACCAAAGCACCGAAGAATAAACCGTCATTTTCAAATGTATCTTGGTTGCCAATAACTAGATCAATTCCTAAGTTTTTCGCACGACCTTCCACCACGTCAATGGTTTGCGGGAAAGCGGTATCACTGATAAAAAACTTATTTTTTCCTTCTTTTACGTCACTTCTTGAGCGCGAATTGTAAAACATAATCATGGCTTCAGAAGCAGCTGTAGCTTCATCCAATAAAGAAGCATTTGCCAATTCCATACCTGTCAAATCCAAAATCATCGTTTGGAAATTCAACAATGCCTCCAAGCGACCTTGAGAAATTTCAGCTTGATAAGGTGTGTAAGCTGTGTACCATCCTGGATTCTCCAAAACGTTACGTAAAATCACAGAAGGCACGATTGTTTCGTTATAACCCAATCCGATAAAAGACTTAAACAACTGGTTTTTCTTTCCTAATGCAAGAACATGTTGTAAATATTCCTGCTCGGTTAATCCGTCAGCAACGTTCAATTCACCTGCCAAACGAATGTGTGAAGGAATGGTTTTGTCAATTAATTCTGCAAGAGAAGAAACGCCAATTTTTTCAATCATGGCTTGCTTTTCAGATGCATTCGGACCGATGTGTCTTCTGGAGAAAGGGTTCATATAAAAATGTGTTTGAATACGCGTACAAATATACGATTCAAAGCCTAATGTTGTTCGGTGGGAAACGAATAAAGCATATTTATCCAAATAAAAATATTTTTAGCGCAACTTGTTTTGTTTTGAAACATTTAATTGTCCGATTTAAAAACAATTTGTAATTTTAATTCAAATTACGAGAACGATGAAAACGCCATTTAACCAAAAACAAATTGGACAGCGGATCTGTGAACTCAGAAAATTGAAAGGTCTATCACAGGAAGAATTAGCCAAAAAAATAGAACTATCTAGGCCATCTTTAGCTCAATTGGAATTAGGAAAAAGAAGTTTAGATATACTTGAACTACAGCGACTTTCACAGGTACTTGCGTTCTCACTTGACGATTTTATGTCCAAGGATTTTAAAGCGGATAAAGCTCATTTGTTAAATACAGACCAAAAGGAACAACCGATAACAGAGCGAATTTCAGTTCCTTCCTTAAATCTCGAAAAATTCAAAAACGTATTGCTGTATATACTTGAACGATGTGCAGGTAAACCGAATGTTGGTGAAACTGTTTTGTATAAATTACTTTATTTCTCTGACTTTAATTATTATGAACTGTACGAAGAACATTTAACAGGAGCAAATTACCGCAAACTTCCTTTTGGCCCAGTTCCTCAGAATTTGGAATCCATCATCCATCAAATGATTGAAAACAAAAAACTTCAGCGAATAAAAACGAATTATCACAATTATCCTCAAACGCGATATTTACCACTTGAAAAAGCTAATTTGAAAGAATTAAAAGCAAGTGAAAAAGAGGTCATTGATCGGGTGATTGAGCAAATGAGTGATTGGTCAGCATCCATGATTAGTGACTACTCTCACAAAGATTTACCTTGGGAAGTTACAGACGAAGGCAAAGACATTAGTTATGAATTAGCCTTTTACAGAGAGCTGCCTTATTCCGTTAGAGTATATGATGAAAGTGAATTATCATGAAATTTGAGCAACTATCTGAATTCGAAAGAGACTTAAAATCGTTGCTTAAAAAATACCGCACACTCAACGATGACTTGCTAATAGTGAAACAAATTCTGAAGGCTCATCCCGAAGAAAGACCACCCTTTAGTTTTCGAATCGCAAACATCGAATTGGAAACTTGTGTAATAAAAATCAAGAAAATTGCCTGTAAAGCGCTAAAAGGCAGAGGTGTTAATTCTGGACTTCGATTGATTTATGCTTACTTCCCAGCCGAAAACAAAATCGTATTTATAGAGTTATATCATAAAAACGAAAAAGAAAATGAAGACCGTGAGCGCATTTTTACTCACTTCAAATAATATGAACTAGTGCTAAGAACCCTACTTCTTCATACCATCTAAAAAGTTTAAAGCTCTGAGTCGTGCGTTTTGGCGAATGTCCTCCCAAAATAAATTCACATCACCAATATGGTAATCATCCATGGTAAAAGCTAAACTTCGAAAAGGAAAATGAGGCGTTGAAATCCAAATAACTCCATCGATAACATGGGTTGTAAAAGACTGACGATACATTTGATTGTTGTTAAACAAAAAACCTTTGTGCTTTTTGCGTTCCGCAGTTTTGGATAAATCCCATGTAACAGGATTGATGGTTGCTGAACCTTTATACCAATTGTCGTACTTGTCGTGATTGATTTTCTTTTTCATGGTATTCCATGACACAAAACCTCCCGTCTGATCAGGGTTTGTCATAAAAGGAATCGTTTTAAATTCATTGTGTTTTATCGCCATACCCGGCAAATACGCTGCGACTAATTGTTTTTGCAAAGGTTTGTCGTCAAAAAAATCTTTCAATAACAACATCAAATGCGTTGTACCTTGACTGTGTCCGGCTAAAATGATTGGTCGCCCATGATTGTAGTGATCCAAATAATATTGAAAAGCTGCTTTGACATCCGAATACGCCAGCAACAAGGAATCGCGACCACCTTTATCAAGATTTCTGTATGAACGAATATGCGCCTGACGATAAAAAGGCACATACAAGTGCCCTGCTTCTGCCCATGCTGAGGCTTGAAAACGAACGGGATTGTCAATTACTTTTTTACGCTGTGTAGGTTCGTTTATGGGAATATTCCAACGTGGGTCATTTTTATCCAAGAAGACTGTCGGATACACAAAAAATACATCCACTTTTGCAAGTAGAGAAGAATCGTGAATATAGGATTGCAATTCCGTAGAGTAATGCCCTGGCAAAACTGCCCAATTTTCAATTTTGCTATAATCCGTAGTTTGTGAAAAACAATTGGCTGTTAATAGAAAGCCAAACAGTAACAAAACTGCTAATATTCTGTGCATTATCTTCGCGTTTTTTTGCGTTATGTCCTACAAATTTAACGTAATTCTTGCGTTATTAGTCAGTATAAAAACGTTAAATTTTTATGCTCAAAAAGACTCGCTTTCGCCATGGAAATTTAAGTCTTTGTTTTCGCTGAATGGAACGCAAAGCTCATTTGTTAATTGGAATGCAGGAGGGCGAAACAATATTTCGCTATTAGCTTCTTTTTCAGGCGGTTTGTACTACTCACACGAACACATCAAATGGTCAAATGATTTGAATATTGCTTTGGGAGGTGTGCGTTATTTAGATAAAAATCCCGGTTTGGTTTTACAAAAAACGGACGATCGCGTTGATTTTTCAAGTATTATCGGACATCAATTTTCAAAATATTTATTTACATCTTTCATTGCTGGCTTTAAAACACAGATGGTCAATGGCTATGCTTACCCTAATGATTCTGTCCGTGTATCTACCTTTATGGCACCTGGATATTTAAATCTCGGTTTAGGAATTGACTTCATTAAAAGTGATAATTTTTCCATTTTCACATCACCCATTGCGGCAAAATCCACCTTTGTTTTAGATGACGTATTGTCTGCTGCTGGTGCATTTGGAGTGGACAAAGGCAAACGTTACCGTCAAGAATTCGGGGCGTATGTAAAGATTAAATTCAATCACAATTTGGCAAAAAACATTGAAATGAAATCTAAATTGGAGTTGTTTAGTAATTATTTACACAAACCACAAAACATCGATATCAACGCTGAACTACAATTGCTTTTCAGAATCAATGCCTTTATTTCAACAACGGTGCAATGGAACCTCATCTACGATGATGATGTGAATATTCGCGATGCAAAAGGAAAAATTGGTCCAAGAACACAGTTCAAATCCGTTATTGGAGTTGGTTTGTCTTACAAATTGGAGAGTAAGTAATTTACATGCTGAGT
>CAZHPL010000210.1:3710-5322 GCA_964534495.1 uncultured Lishizhenia sp. | reverse complement strand
ATGTTGAATCGTAGTGCTCATAGTCGAGCGAACCAGAATGGACCTGAGGAATATGGCTTTCGTGGTACGGTTCGGAATTATGATTTAAACCGCGATTTTGTGAAAATGGACACCAAAAATGCGTTTGTATTTGCTTCCATTTTTCATGGCTTGGATCCGGATGTCTTCATTGATAATCACGTTTCTAATGGTGCGGATTACCAATATACCTTGACGTATATCGCCGCTTTGAAAGAACGTATGTCGCCTTATTTGCAAGAGTTGACGTATTCCAAAATGTTACCGATGCTCACGAAAAATCTGGCTAGAAGAAAGTGGGAATTGTTTCCTTACGTGGATTTAATTGGCGAAACGCCAGAAGAGGGAATTACCGCTTTTAATGATTTAGCGCGCTATTCTAACGGGTATGCGTCCTTGTTTCATACGATCAGTTTTACAGTGGAAACACACATGTTAAAGCCTTTCCCGCAACGCGTAAAAGCAACACAAGCTTTCATGGAGGAGACCATCAAATGGGTCGTTTTGAATCAAAAAGCCATTGAAGAGGCGCGAAAAAAATCATTTGAATGGCAAAACAACCAAGCGTATTTCAAGTACAATTACAAAGGAACCAAGAAGGCAGAAACCATTTCTTTCAAAGGGTTTAAAGCGACTTTTCCTACAAGTGAACTTACAGGTTTACCTCGCTTGAAGTACGATGAATTACAGCCTTACCAGAAAAACATTCCGTATTTCAGAAATCATCAAGCTTCTGATTCTATTTTGGTGCCTGATTATTATGTGCTTGGCGGTCAGGAGAAAGCTGTTTTGGATCGTTTGAAAGCCAATCAGATTCAGTTTTCAGTGCTCAAATCAGATTCAACAATTAAGGTTGCGGTTACGAAAGTACTTTCTTTCAAAGCGAGTGAGTTGCCTTACGAAGGTCATTTTAAAATGTCAGATATTAAAACAAATACAACAACTGAAACGATTCAACTTAAAAAAGGTGATTATTTGATTCCAGTGCATCAACGTGGTATGAATTTTCTTTTGCAATTGTTTACTCCACAAGCTGAAGATTCGTATTTGAGCTGGAATTTCTTTGATTCCTATTTACAGCAAAAAGAACATTTTTCTTCTTACATTTTCATTGATGAAGCGCAGCAAATTTTGAATTCCAATCCAGCATTGAAAAAAGAATTTGAGGATAAAAAACGCAACGATGAGAAATTTCGTGCTTCCGAATGGGAACAGCTGAATTTTATCTATGTTCGCTCAAAATATCATGAGCCAAGTGAAAGACGTTTGCCTGTTTATCAGATATTTAATTAGAACGAAGGACACGAAATCTTTCTAAAGTTTTTCGGTTTTTTCTTACATTTTAAGTTCAATCCCATGGAAATTTCATGTGAACCTCCTGAAACGCCATTCCCTAATTTAGAAACCGTTAAGTCATACGAATAACCCAATTTGAATTTGTCTGTCGTAATTCCAAAGCAAAGAATAAATGCATCTTTGTTACGGTACCACGCTCCAACGGTAAAGTTTCCATATTTGATGTAAGTACCAATATTTAACTCTTGAAAACCATTTTGATATTGATAAATAATGTTCGGCATGATGCTCGTTGTAC